>NZ_SFBV01000006.1:0-3792 GCF_007095585.1 Microcystis sp. M_OC_Ca_00000000_C217Col | reverse complement strand
TGATGGACTAAACCCTGGACATTTTCTAAGATAAAAGCTTTCGGTTTCTTTTCGTGTAAGATCCGGGCAACTTCAAAAAATAAGGTTCCGCGTGCATCTTCAAAACCGTGTTTTCTGCCAGCGATACTAAACGCTTGACAGGGAAAACCGCCGCACAGTATATCATGATCAGGGACAGTTTTTGCCTCTAATTTTCTGATATCTTGATTATCGGGTAAATGACCATAGTTAGCTAAGTAAACCTTTTGGGAGTGAGGATCGATTTCCGAGGAAAAAACGCATTGACAACCGAGATTCTCTAAGGCGATTCTAAATCCTTTTATACCGGCAAATAAATCAATAAAAGTCCACATATTTTATCTATTCTAAGCTTCCGTTTTGATCCCTGAGACGATATTATACCGGCTATCTTAGATTTTAGTATAAATGCTCGAATCTTTCTGTCCATTTCCCCATCTCCCCTGTCCGCATAATTTTTTTCTCCCAAATACTAAACAGATTGATGTTACAAGTGTAGGATAAGAAAGATACCTTTAACAAGCATAACCTAGAAACCATGACCTCTTCTGCTCTTTTTATAGCAGTTATCCTAAATGATGAGGTAGGAAGTTTTCCTTTTGGGGAGTCGGTCGTCAGCAGTCGATACCAAATCAGGTTACACTTCGTCTTGATGAGAAACGCTATAAGTAGGCGACGATAAATCCGACATTCCGCACATCTTCATATACTTTTATATATTTTTACATTCCCCAAGATATTTTGACGAAAAAGCTTCATAGAAACTACTATTGAGAACATTTTCAATAATTGATTTTTTCTGAGAAAAAATTACAATTCTTCACCTTGAGAAAAATCAATCATTGTAGCTATAGTCCCTACTAGCAATGGGTTTTAAGCAAAATATCAGTAAAAATTATCAATTGAATGTTAAGAAGTGCGGAAAGTGGGATAAATTTTCTTTTACCTGTTAGCTGCGGTGAAAAAATGGGAATACTAAGGGATGTAGTGGGTTGTACAGTCTTTACTGGCTCTATTCCATGTCATCAGCAAACGAGAAACTTCAGACCAAGCTGCCTTCCTTTGCCCAAAAGTTAGTGCAATCGGGTTATGTCACTATCCCGCAACTACAAAAGGCAATGATCGAGAAGCAGAAAAGTCATCTGCCTCTACGGGCAATTTTACCCCTGATCACCGGCCGTCCTTTACCCAAAGAGGCACTGGCATACTACCGACTCGAACAACTGTCAAAATTAAAAGCCAAGTATGGGGTAGAATATCTTGACCCTGAAAGTGAGACGATCGACTGGAGAGAAATCGAGAATCTGTTTCGCACGGTCCTTCCCTTTGAAATTTGCCGTCGTTATCAGATCCTGCCCCTACAAAAACAAGAATCCGATCCCAATGTCCTTCACCTAGCCATGGTGGATCCCGCTAATCAGCAAATTCTCGATGATTTACGTCGTATCCTCCGGGATCAAGAATTGCAGTTTGAACGTCGTGTCATCGATCGAGCAGATTACCAGAAATTGGTCGAAATCTATCGTTATCGCCAAGAAGAAGCCCTATCTGGCCATTTTCTTCCCCAAGAACAAGAGCTAGAGACCATAGTTGACATAACCGGCCTTTTTGAAGATGGCCAATCTCTCCCCCATCTCAACTGCAAATTAGCCGACGAGGATCTCGGTCTGATTCAACAGGCCAATCAAGGGACGATCGTCAGTGTCGTTAATAATATCCTGGTTCAAGCCATCGAAAGTAAAGCGACGGAAATTCACCTAGAACCCCAAGAAAATCAATTAACTGTCCGTTTTCGCCAAGATGGTCTCCTGCGTTCTGCCTGGGAACCGATTTCTCCAGAAGCGACCCCAGGGATTATCTCACGGTTAAAAATTCTGGCTAACCTCGATTTCAGCGAAAAATCGCGCCCCCAACAGGGAAAAATGACCATAACTTTTTCCGGTCGCAAAATAGATTTTCGTCTCCACACCCTACCTCGTCAACAGGGAGAAAAAATTCTGCTGCGGGTTTTTGATTCTCGATCCCCACTTTGGCCCCTCGATGAGTTGATTGCTAGCCAAGAAACCTGTAAACTGGTACGCACCATGATTGATTGCCAGGCGGGGTTAATTCTGCTCACCGCACCGGCCAGAGGCGGCTGTTCCACCAGTTTCTATTCTCTACTAGCCCATCGAAACCGGGGTGGGGTTAATATCGCTACCCTGGAAACCTCGATCGAACGCAGCCTTAATGGTATTACCCAAGTGGAAATCGCTGATGGTCAAGGCCAAGATTATGCCTCGATTTTGCCCTCTTTCCGGAATCAAGACCTAGACATCATCGGCATCGATCGCCTGGCGGATTCTTCCACCCTTACCCATGCTCTAGAAGCGGCTTTGACTGGACATTTAGTTATTTCTAGTTTACCCCTCAATGATGCCTTTGCTGCGATCGCTCGCCTCAATCAATTAGCGGAGCCGGCCTTAGTGGCTGATACCCTCATTGGAGTGATCAATCAAAGACTGGTGCGACGGGTTTGTCCGGTTTGTCGGCTGAAACATCAACCAAAAAGGGAAGAATTAGCTAAATTTGGTCTTTCTACCGCCCAAGCTGCTCAATACAGCTTTTATAAAGCTAATTCCCTCACTGCCGAAGAAATCATCCAAGCGCGGGAAAAAGGCAGATTATGCCGTCATTGTCACGGCATCGGTTATCAGTCCCAGATCGGGGTCTTTGAAGTGATCACGATTACCCCTCACCTCAAAACTTTCATCGCTGCGAAGAAACCCGCCGATATGCTCAAAAAAGCGGCAACACAGGCAGGATTTAAGTCTCTCCTCACCTACGGTTTAGAATTAGTCTGTCAAGGTTATACTACCCTAGAGGAAATCGAGCGCGTCATAGCTGATCAATTCACTTTGCCCCCCCTCTCTGCTGCCAATAATCCTGAGATTCCCTCGGATGTTTTCGGGAGAATCGAGGCGATCGAGCAGTTATTAAAAGCTCTCAATGGTGAATTACAGTCATTAAAGCAAGAAATTAACCTAAATTCGCTCAAAAATTCTCCTAAGAGCGCAAATACAACTATTCTCGACCAGGAGTTACCTGATTTGACTAATCTAGTCCTTTCTTCCCAAAACTGGTCATCGGACAAGGAAACGATCGTTTTCGCTGCCCCTGTTTATGAGGAGTTAACCGACCCCGGCGATTGGGAACAGTTAAAACGGGAACTAGACCCCAATCAAGACCTGATCGCCTCCTCGCAAGTCGATACTTCTTTTCCTTCCGTCCTCGATCCTTGGTCCTAGTCGGGTAAAATGCTGGGGAAAAGAATTAAAATTTAACCTGGGCAGTATTTGAGGACTAAAAAGGAATGACCACAGAATTAGAAACCAAAAAAGTTACTCCTACTCGCTGTTTAGTTGGCGCAGCAATTTCGGCAGCATTGGGGACAATTCTCTATTATCTCACGGCAGCGATCGGTCATTCTTTTTACTCAAAACCAATGGTTGCTCACAGTCCGATCGCCTTGAGAATTGGCAGCGCTGTCCGCACTTTAGTTTTTGGTTTAGCTTCGAACCTTTATTTTTGCTTTTGTCACCATTGGTTTAATTCTTTTGGCTATCCAATTACTACTTAAACGCCCTCAACAAACATAAATTATGAATTATGAATTGGAAGTGGGGAAGTGGGGAGCTTTTCAGTGATCAGTAAACTGATAACTGATCACTGATAACTGATATAGGAACCTTTATTTTTGCTTTTGTCACCATTGGTTTAATTCTTTTGGCTATC
>NZ_SFBV01000059.1:0-14042 GCF_007095585.1 Microcystis sp. M_OC_Ca_00000000_C217Col | reverse complement strand
CAGGGCTTGCGGTGTCAGTCTGTAGAGCGACCATAAGACCAGAACAGAGTAAATCTGTTAAGGCAGGTGCGGAACCCCGCAAGGGAAAGAAGCAGAAACCTAAATCGTGAGGTTTGGGAGTCACCGTCCGTTTACGGCGGTGAGGATGTCAAAATGTGTTGTTTTCCTGATTGTCTGAAGATTGAACGCGAAAGGGAGGCGCGACATAATCGGAAGGCAAATAATTTTCGGGAATGGTTGTTGTATTTCCATCTCGTAGGGAGGTGTAACTGGGAGAGAGAATCTCAATCCCAGCTTCATTACACTTGTCTTGAATATTTTGATGGAGTTCTGAATAAATTATTACCATCAAATTGGGTTGGTTAGTGTAAGCGTTTAATTGATAACTGATGTAAAAATTATCTAGGCTAGTTTGCAGGACAAAAGGTGCGGGTTCTTTGAGAATATGCTCAGTTTCTAGAGCCGCTTCAATTAAGGTTTTGTGGGCTTTTCGCCAAGGCAGATCGTACCCTAGGGTAATCGTTGTCTGAATAATTAGATTTCTGTTTAATTCCCGTGAGGAAATACTAAAGTTAATCACATTACCACTTAATAAAGACGAGTTAGGAATAGTAATGATTTTATTAGTAGGAGTACAAATGCGAATAACTAGGAAGTTTTTTTCAATTAGATCGCCAATTACATCTCCTATTTGAATGTGATCTCCGATGCGAAAAGCACGGGTATAAATAAGAATAATTCCCCCAATAACATTGGCGATCGCTGAAGTAGAACCAAGGGATAAAAGAAGACCAAGAAAAACAGAAATGCCTTGAAAAGCTGGAGAATTAAAACCGGGCAAGTAGGGAAAAGCCACTATTGCTGCTATGGCAAGAATTATGACTAATAGGATATTGTAAGTCGGTTTAGCCCAATCAGTATAAAAACCCGGAATAACCAGATTTCCTCTTTCTATTGCTGTAAAAAAGGGCTTGATTAGCCGGATTAAGTAGTAAGTTATAAAAATGATTATGGCAATAATAAAGGCATTGGGAAGATATTTGCCAATGGACGACAAAACCAGTTCTAATGATTGATAAAAATAACCTAAAATACCCTCGCCAAAAACTCTTGTCCAGGGGAATAAACGAAGGACAAATGTAGCATAATTAAATAATAATAAAAACAGAACAAACAAGCGAATTATCCGAAGAACTCGCAGCCAAAAAAAGCTTATATTAGAGGAAGATATGATCTCAACATTCCCGATTTGAATGCCTGGCGTCAAGGATTCAATCAAACGTCTAATAAAGGGAAATAGCTTCCCTGAAATTTTGATAACTGCAAAGCTAATAATCAGGAAGGCAAAGCTGGCTATAACCGTATAAATGATGTTCTTAAGTAGTTGTTCGGGTTTTCGATCTTGGCGATATTGAGCGATAGCAACCTGAATTTTTTGTAAAGCTTGTTGAGCTAAAACCTCCGGCGTTGAACGATAGGCTTTTGCATCTCGCTCCGTCACCGTTAGAATTACTTCTTGATCTACACTTAAATAAAGTGAGTTATCATCAGGAATCTGCTTAATTGTCAGGTTATCAACAGGAATAGAATCATTTTGAGCAATTCTTTCAATTCTCCGGGTAATAGCGTTAGCTCTCTCCTCCGCCGAAAATGAAGAAACTCCCCGCCGGATAAAAAAGAGGGGTTTTCCATCTAACATAACTGGAAAGCCGTCAATTTTATTTTCCAGTTGTGTCGGATTTTGAGCTATTCCCAAAAGAGGGGAGGTTAGAGTCAGTAGTAAAACTACAAAAAATATGACCAAGGTATGCCCAATTTTTTTCATCCATCCTCTAGCTTTAGATGGTGTAGTTAGCATTAAATATCTTTGATTAATATCGACAACTGGTACAAATTGCATAGGATTAAGTCAGATTTTTTTGTGTGTATTCGGGTAATATTTAGGCATTACTGTCCTCGATGAGGTGCAGAGAGCCTAGGTTGAGACAGGAGTGGAAAAATTGGCAACACCAGGACTTTGTAAGGGTTGCCAATATTTAGGGAATTTAAGCGAGTTTTTCCTCAACATCTGTTAGTGATGAAAATGGGAACCAGATAATTTTGACTGATAATTAGACTGAGATTGAAAAAAGGCGATCGCTGAGTGAATATCCCGCAACAACAGAGCCGCCATATCACGACTAAATCCCTCCTTGATCACCACGCGCTGCACGGTTAAATCTTGGCGATTTTTGGGCATTGTATAGGCAGGAACTAACCAACCCCGCTCGCGCAATTTATCAGCTAAATCGAATAAACTATAATTAGATTGATCGCTAATTGTCTCCTTTAATTTCCAAGCAAAAACTGGAATAGTGCTGCCATCGGTAATCAATTCAAACGGTCCCATCTTAGCGATTTCCCCCGATAAATACAGGGCCGTATCTCTACAGGCTTGATGAATTTGTCGATAACCCTCTTTACCCAAGCGTAAAAAATTATAATATTGAGCGACTACTTGATTACCAGGGCGAGAAAAATTCAGAGCAAAATTAGGCAGATCACCGCCTAAATAATTACAATGAAAGATTAATTCTTCTGGTAATTCTTGCCGATCTCGCCAGATAATCCAACCGACACCGGGATAGACTAAACCGTATTTATGCCCGGAAGCATTAATCGATTTAACCCATTTGAGGCGAAAATCCCAGACTAAATCGGGATCGAGAAAAGGGGCAATAAAACCACCACTAGCACCATCGACGTGCAGGGGAACTTGCCAGCCGGTTTCTCTGTTCAATTTTTCCAGGGCATCATTAATTTCTTGGACGGGTTCGTAACTACCATCAAAGGTACTACCCATAATTGCAATTACCCCGATCGTATTCTCATCAATTAGTTTAATTGCCTCGGTCGCATTGAGATGAAAACGACTCCCTTCCATCGGCACAAAACGCGGTTCTACCTCCCAATAACGAGAGAATTTTTCCCAACAAACCTGCACATTAATGCCCATGACTAAATTAGGTTTGTCGGTGGGTTTACCCTCTTTTTGTCGGCGTTTGCGCCATTGCCATTTTAAAGCCATGCCTCCCAACATCGCCGCTTCACTGGAACCAATGGTAGAACAACCGGTTGCAGCTTCGCTTTCGGGAGCATTCCAGAGTCTAGCGATCATATTCACACAACGCAGTTCAATTTCGGCGGTTTGTGGGTATTCATCCTTGTCAATCATGTTTTTATCGAAGGTTTCCGCCATTAATTGTTTGGCTTCCGGTTCCATCCAAGTGGTGACAAAAGTAGCCAGATTCAGGCGAGAATTACCATCAAGGGCGAGTTCATCGCGGATTAAATTGTAGGCCACCGCCGGCGGCATTTCTCCCTCGGGAATCTCGTATTTAGGTACAGCGGAAGTCAGGGCGCGGGAAGCATAGGTGGGGGTAATTAGTGCTTCTTCCGGACTGAGGCGATCGAGATTAATTTTCTGATGAACCATGACTTCCTTAATAAAATATCTTTTTTGCTTAGAGTAAATTACCAATCATGCCAAAAATAATAGCAATAATCGAGACGGATAAAAAATAGGAAAGCATCCCGTGGGTTGCTACCAGCTGCCGCATTGCCGTACTATTAATACTTGTATCAGAGGTTTGATAACAAGCCGCCATACAAAAACCTTGATAGAGAAATTCCGTCCAATTAGGTCGATCGCAATCGGGAAAAACTAGGCCTTTACCATCGTGATAGTAGCGTACTGCATATTCTTGGCTGTAGATCAATTGTATGGCTAACCAAGCACTAATAATACCCAAAAAACCACAGGCAAAATGAACGATGGCGTGTTCGGAAGCGATCAGATAAATTAATAGTCCGAAACTGCCGATCGTATAAAATAGGGATTCCAGAAATGCCCCCCGATGATTGGGAGGTTTTAATAGTTCTAGCTGCCAGGGGGCAAGGCAAGAAATTCTGTAAGCTAGTAACATAATTGCCACTATCAAAGCGAAAAGAAAAGCTAAAACCAGTCGCAGAGTAATAGTTACCGGCAGCATTAAGACAATCAGAGCGACAATTATTTGACAGAGCCAGCGAATTTGAGTATAGCTGGGTTTTCTAGCGGTTTTTTTGACCATAGATCAAAGCAGAATTATCCCTAACTATTCTCTCATAAAAATCTGCGGGGTAAATTATGCGATCGCTGCTTGTAATTCCGGGCAACTGTACCAACTCCAAGGCCCGTCTAAAACTGGTTTGATATTCAGTTCTTCACGCCATTGATCTAAGGGTTTTTCTAATCCTTCTTCCCACTTGATCGGGAATAGAGGTTGGGCCTGGCGACCGATGGTAATTCCCCGAGAAATTAAATCGAATTTGTAACCGAGAGTTTTATTTAAATCGGCATCACTTTCTACCTCACTTAACAGAGTATCACTGGTAAAAAAAGTCATCAGTAAAGAGAGGATATCGATGAGGAGAAAAGTAGGATAACGAGTTTGAGCGACCGTGACAGAAATTACTCCCAATTCTCCAAGAGTATCTAAACTAAACCCGGTGAGAATGTGATGGATATCGTGGGTTTTATCAATGCGAAAACCAATATAGTCGGCATCGGAATCAAATTGCTCGCGTTGGGGATAAAATTGCGGATCATAGCCCAAAGTGTGCATAATTGTGCCGTAAGTCCAACCGAGAGAACCTTTCGGCATTTTTAACATTGCTTCGAGATCGTAGGGTTTGCCGATGTATCTTTCTTGCACTAATTGAGCGGAAGCTGGTTCTTGCAGAACTGCTTTTACACATAACTCCATCGGGCGACTATTGACCAATCGGCGCTCGATTTCCCAGACATTAGCCGTTTCTTGGCCAGCGCCGGCCGCTAGATCGACAAATTCCAGAAATCGATGCAAATTTTCGGGTGTGGCTAATTGATTGATGTATCTGTAACTCATGGAATTCTCCTCATCGGTAGATAAATTTACAGGCTGCTTAGAACAAGTGTATTAATAGCGCAGGGGGCCACCGTAACCACCGTATAAACCGACCCCGCGGGTACCGGCCCCCACCCCGTAAAAGCCAGGACCGACACCACCACCAACACCAATCCAATCGATAAATAGGGAAGTTGCCCCGCCGGTTTTAGGTAGAGTCCCTTCGATTAGCTTGTAGCTGTAAATCAAGTCCTTGCCATCGATGACGGGATTGCTAATCTCGACGACAATTATGGTATTGTCTTGACGGCCAGGTTCATAGACCGAGAGGGTAGCATTGGGGGGATCGTTGGCAAAATTATCTTTTCCCGCCCTGGCTGTCCACTCGTCCATGTAGGCGGCCATGGTCAGATTACCAGCAATCCGGTTTGGGCGATCGGAAAAGTATAATGTCTGTTTGTTGACATTCACCAGGCGAATTGTTTTTGCGACGGGATCTACCTTAATATCTTCTGCCGTTTGCACGAACATTAACTGCACTTTTTCTTGAGCAGGAGTAGTCTGGGCTACAGAAATATTGGGCATCCCCCAGCTATTGATTGCCATGGCCGCTACTCCCAGAAAAAGTGTATAACGAAAACGCTTCAGGGATTTGGTCAATTGCTCAGAATTTCTCATGATTGCTCTCCTTAATACCCAGTTTAAATATACAACAGCTTATTTGATATTTCCAGTAATTTTCTTAGCTAACTATTTAGACTAATTAGCAATTGGCTATGATGGTAGTTTCGGAACGATCTGATCGACAAAAATATTAATCAAACCTGTCACCATAAATTGTACTCCGATCGCCGCTACAAATAGGCCCATAACTCGCTGAGTAATACTCAAGCCAATATCTCCTAAAAGTCTTTGTAACCATTTGCCAGCCGCGAGGATGAGAAAGACTAAAAAACTGACTAAAATTGTCATCAAAATCAGTTCAATGCCCGTACCACTACCTACCCTTGATTCGGCTTCACTGGCATAAAGAATAACGTTAGCAATAACCCCAGGACCCACTAATAAAGGCATAGCCATAGGAATAACAATCTGCCGATAAACTGACTTAGCTTCGCTGAGATAATCCCCGCCTTGCTCATTAATTAAAAGCTCTTTTGTCCCTGCCCCAGAACCGTTAACAATGTTGATACCGATAATCAACAAAAGCACGCCACCAGCCAGGCGAAAAGAGTCTAAGGTGACGCCAAAGAATTTTAGCATTGGCGTTCCGATAAACATAAAAATTAATAACAAACACAAGACAGTTAACGAGACAAATAGAGCCACGAGTCGTTGTACTTCTTTACGTTCGCGAGCGGTGTAACTAATAAAAATCGGCAGCATCCCCAGAGGATTTAAGAGGGCGAATAAAGTGATGGCAAAGTTTCTCAAAAAAGACCATTCCATAGGACAAAGTTGCTAATTTAAGCTCAATTTTTTTGCTTTTAACCGAGGGATAGTCTAGATAAAACTACCAGTATCACAAGTCCCCTTTTCTACTGCCGGGCCATGATAATTTTCAGACGTTCCTCCGGGTCGATCAGGTGGTCATGATCGTCCGTACCCAGATCGAGTTGAACCCAACCGATCTTGCCGGTGAAACGACTGGTTTTCGAGGTATATTCCGCCGCCACGGGGGTGCCGGATTCGTAGCCGATATCCGTGGTTTCGTCGGCGGAGAAAATAAAAGCCTGAGTTCGTTCTACCCGACCCGTACCCACCGGTTGACCGTCGTAGTAGAGGGTGACATTTCCCCCCCGTCCTAAACCACCACCATCGTAGGCAAACTCCATCCGTACCTGATGCTTGCCAGCCGGGATCGTCTCCGTCGCCTCGGTGACAAAACTTTCAATCCCCAGCACGTTATAGACGAACTTGGCTTTTCCATCGTGGCTATAGACACTCCAACCACCGAAGCGGCCGCCTTGGGCGATAATCACCCCGTCCGCGCCTTCCGGGGGAATTTCCAGTTCCGCCGTTACCGAGAAGGATTTATTTTTGATGTTGATGACGCTATTTTCGGACAAACGCCCCATTCCGGCGAAAAATAATTGCGAGTTCCCCCTGGCGAGGGTGGGTCGGCCGGCGGTGGCGGGATCGATCCGTTCCACTTGGCGATCATCTAGGGGCAGTACATTATATTTAACCGCCTCGATCAGAAATTGTCGCTGTAGTTCGTGCAGTTTCTCTGGCATTTCCTGGCAGAGATCCCGAGCTTGCGTCCAATCCGTACTGCCGTCGTATAGTTCCCAGATATCATCGTCGAAAGGAACCATCGTCTGTCCAGTCATCACCCACGGGGTGCGGTGCTTGGTAATCGCGCTCCAACCCTTGTAATAGATGCCCCGATTGCCAAACATCTCGAAATACTGCACATCATGACGTTCGGGGGCGGCTGCGTCGTTAAAGGTATAAACCATACTCGTACCCTCGTAGGGACTTTGTAGGACACCGTTAACCATCGTCGGTTCGGGAATGCCTACCACTTCCAACACCGTCGGGGCCACATCAATGACGTGACAGAATTGGTGACGAATCCCGCCTTTTTCCTGGATGAGTTTGGGGTAACGAACAATCGTACCGTTGCGGGTGCCGCCCCAGTGGGAAGCGACCTGTTTCGTCCACTTATAGGGGCTACTCATCGCCCAGGCCCAACCGACCGCGTAGTGATTATAGGAATCGGGCGCACCGAATTCATCTAGTTTCGAGAGGAGAAATTCCGGGGTTTCTAGACCCGCTAACCCGTTAAAGTTGGCCATCTCGTTAAACGCGCCCTGAAGCGTTCCCTCGGCGGAGGCACCGTTATCACCGACGATGACGTAAATTAGCGTATCGTCGAGGATTTCTAGCTTTTCTAAGGCTTGAATCACTCGTCCCACCTGATCATCGGTATGTTCCAGAAAGGCGGCGTACACCTCCATCTGGCGCTCTAATACCGGCTTCAGGCGCTCGTCCATGTCATCCCATGGGGGAATTTCGGCGTGACGGGGGGTGAGTTCGGCATTTTGGGGAATTACGCCCAGTTCTTTCTGTCGGGCAAAGGTGATCTCACGCTGGCGATCCCAACCGTGAGCGAATTGGCCTCGATACTTGTCGATCCACTCCTTCGGGACGTGGTGGGGGGCGTGGGTTGCGCCGGGGGCGAAGTAGGCAAAGAAAGGCTTATTGGGGGCGAGAGCTTTTTGTTGACTAATCCAAGCGATCGCTCGATCGGCCAGATCCTCGGTCAGGTGATAGCCTTCCTCCGGAGTTTTCGGCGGTTCGATCGGGGTTGTTCCCTCGTACAGTGCCGGCTCCCACTGGTTATTTTCGCCACCGATAAAGCCGTAGAAATACTCGAATCCACCCCCGCCAGAGGGCCAAGCGTCAAAGGGACCGATCGGGCTGGTTTGCCAAACCGGTACTTCGTGGCATTTACCGAACTGCGCCGTGGAATAGCCGTTTAGCTTCAGGGTTAAGGCAAGGGGGGCTTTGGTGTTGGGACGGACGGAACTCTGTCCAGGGGCGGAGGTGGCGGTTTCGGTGATGTTGCCCATGCCGACCGAGTGATGATTCCTTCCGGAGAGCAAAGCCGCACGACTGGGAGAACAGAGGGCAGTGGTATGAAAACGGGTGTATTTTAACCCAGCCGCCGCTAATCGCTCGAAAGTGGGCGTATTGCAGGGACCACCGAAGGCACTGGCGGCTCCAAAACCCACGTCATCGAGCAGCACGATCAGCACGTTGGGTGCGCCAGCCGGCGGTCGGATATCTCGAATCGGGGGATAGTGGGTGTCGGGATTCTTGGCGTCGTAGGTGGTTAGACCGAAGGGGGTCAAGTCGGGAATCGGTAGAATTTGGCGTTGGATCGGTTTGTCTTGGGTCATCTTGAGGGCTCCTTTTAAATTTGCGATCGAGAGTCTAAAATATGATCCTTGCCAAACTAAAAAGTCCAATAGCGGTTCTCCTGAAGGGTTTTGACGACGCCGGCTTTATCCTTGGTCATGATGCTGTCATAAATTGAGTGATTACCACCTTCTCTCAAAAGATAGAAACTGTTTTCTTCAAGGTAGCGAACTAAATCACGCCGTTTGACCGACATAATTAACCTCAACGGGGATTTGTTCGATCAGGCTGTTGCCTAGCGGAATCTCTTTATTCTGCTGTTGATAGGCTAAAACCATTTCCTGGGTAGCATCTCGCAACATCTGTCTGCATTCCTCCAGATATTTACCTTCGGTCACAACTTCTGTCCACTCAACGAGTTGCCCCATATAACCTGTATCAATTTTAGTGTATTTAGCCGTATAGCTCTGTATCATTTACTTGTCACCTTGAAAGCTTGAGACCTATTCATTATTTATTGCCGCAGGCACTGCGTTCTCGAAGAGGGGCGAAGCCTAGCAGACTGCACTATGATGACAGTAATACAATACCGCATTTTTAAAGTTTAATCAACAAGAGGACGGCGTTGCCGAAGGCACAGCGTTCTCGAAGAGGGGCGAAGCCTAGCAGACCGCACTACAAGATCGGTGTTTGTATTGATATACGGCGAAACTCATTTAATTCTTGTTGAGATAAGGGGAGACAGTCCGAATCTGCTTCAGCGGCTTTGTCAATTTCCTCCTCAGTCATTGCTTCGACTTTTTCCCAATCTGTCTTGCCATGACTAGCCTTTTGGGGATCAAGTTTAACTCTGGTAATATTGTCGTCGTTCATTTTTATTGGCTCTCCTTGCTGAAATAAGTACCTAGGCAAAATTATTTACACATGACGATCATTGCCCCGTAAGGGTTTTAGCTCGATCGGGCAGGTAATTAATTTTGCATGACTACTTAATACGATATCTGCCGTTTCTTTTGGTATAGACAACAAATAAAACTGGTTCTTCGTTACTTGGTATGATTGATTAGTTCGCTCTAGAAAAAAACAATTAACAAAAATCGCTAAATGCCTTTCTATATAAGGGTTCCATCCCTTATAACTCCCGTCCATTGCATAACACAAACCGAAGAGCCATAAAACTACTTGATTAACTATACCAATTACTTGAATTCTGGTTTCATCATAATCACGTTTATCTTCTCTTTCCAAACGGTTGGGATCTAGAAAAATATTTTTTGCATCCTCAAAATCAATCTTGTGCTTGATCAAGTTGGAAGCGGCTTTATTATTGTCCCATTCTATCTCCATTTTATCGAGATGTTATATCTAGTTAATAACATCTGGGGTTACACATGATAGGGTTATATTTAGATTTGTTAGGTTTCGTCACCTCAACCTACATATCGGCGTACTGCTACGCAGTGCCTTCGGCATCGCACTACAATTTTCCTGTACGCATTGTACAACAAATCTCGAACAAATAAGGTACGTTACATTTCATTAACGCACCCTACCAGAGCGGCGATCAGACTAAAAAATATCAAGCAAGGATTAATATTGAGTCAGAATTATTGGAAAAAACCTCAATCTGCTCTTTATATCTTGTGATTAATTGCAAGAGAATGTCACGACTACAATTCCCAATCCGAAGCCAAATTAATTTGGGTGGATGACCGTAAAGTAATGCCCGTTGATAAAAATCCGAATCTTTAGAAATCACAGTGAAATTATTATTTTTGGCATATTCCCAAATTATTTCATCAGCAAATCCTTTCATCCCAATATCCCTAACGTGAAGACTATTCGGAAATTCAGTAGCTAGTAAACGTGGCAATTTGGGTGATAAATTTTCATCAAACAGTAATTTCATTGGGAATAATCATCAGATGGCGATCGCGGTCAGCGGCAAAAGCGAAACAGGCTTGTATATCTTCTAAGGTTAGATCGGGAAAATCGTCTAAAACTTCCTCAATGGTCATCCCTCCACCTAAATAGTCTAAAACATCATTAACGGTGATCCGAGTATTAATAATACAGGGCTTTCCGCTACGAATGGAGGGGTTAATTGTAATCCGTTGACGATAATTCATCGTTTTTTCCTCAATAAATTAACAGAAGAAACTCATTGGCGATCGCCTCTTGATTCAAAAAGCGATCGCACTTTGAAAAGCCCAATTGATCGCAGTTTGCAAGTTTAATCGACAATGTGACAGCAATCACTCTTTTAAAAGCCAAAATGATCGCGGTTTTAAGATTTAATCAATAACAAGACAGCGATCGCACTCAACTTACAAGAGATTATGGCGATCTGTTAATCCATGGATACCACACTTCTAGTGTACCCTGTTTTGGTTTATTTTCATAGTCATAATGTGGATCAACTATTGCTTGACTAGAAGGTGATAATCCGGTCACTAAATCCGCTGCACATCGGTCAGTTCTGTAGAACACCCTTACGGAAATGTTTTTACTAGGAAAGGTACCATCATCATTGTTTGTTTTTGAAACAAGTTGAGGACTGTCTGGGATATAATCAGGACGCTGCTTTCTAATTTCATCTAAATAGGCTTGAGCATCATTCCGCTGTGATTTGGATGAGATATGCACACCAGTAATCTTAATACCTTGTAGATTACAAGATTGATCAGCTGGTGGGAAAAATCGTCCCCAATTGGCAATCACTGCACTACCCAATGTTCCTATCAGAGCTATGATAGCGAGTAAGATAGCGACTTTAGGAGGTTGATTTTCGGTACTCATAGAAACATTATGCCCGACGGCGACTGATTTAATTTTGGTTTATACATACCGACACAAGGTATGTTTTGCCTCTAGCATGGAGTTCCCAGCGGCCGTCAGCTTCCCCTTACTCATCGTTGACCCGTTGCAGGAATTTCAACCTAGTATATTTATTCGGTCGTATCTATGATAAGGCGGGTTTTTTAGACCAGCAAGACTTTAACACAAAGCCGCCCTAAAAGGGGCGGGGTTTTCAACCCAAATTTTCGATCAGCGAACTGACGGTCACGAGGACGAGAACGACCGCGACTAAGGGCGAGCGTTTTGTCAGGTGGAAAAAGTGAGCGAGTAGAGTTGGCAGTTTTCTCAACATGGTTAACCGGTTATGTCAAAAATCGCTTAGATTTCGGGACAGAAATAACGGGGAAAGGAAGCGGATTTCCAGAGATTTCTGCTTCTGCGATCGCCGAAAATTACTGGACGCTGTAACCCCGTCCCTCCATACAGGCTGTCCAGGCTTGATAGTAGGTTTGTAATCGCTGGTTTTCCTCTTGGGTCGCTTCGACTTGCGCTTGCTCGGCCTGCTGTTGTTCTTCTCGTTCTCGGAACAGTCCCGCCAAAGCCCCGACTCCCGCCCCGATCGCTGCACCTTCCCCAGTATTCCCAGCGATCGCTCCTCCGACCGTTCCTAATAAAGCGCCTGTGGCACTTGCGCGAAGCAATTGTCCCTGTTGCGAGGATTGGGCGGCAGTGGCGGGGGATATCTGATCCGGCTGACTGGGATCGACCCCGGTTTGCTGTTTTGCCCAAGAATAACAAGCGTAATGGTCTTGCTGTTGTTGTTCTTGGCTTTGTCCTTGACTGGGATAGGCGAAGGGTTCGGCCACTTGAGCTAAACTGACATCGGTAGGGAAAAGAATACTTCCTAATACGATCACGCTCAGGGTTTCGATCGATCTTTTCATGAGATACTCCGATCAACTGAATCGATAATTAATTGTTAAAAACGAGAGAAAAACTCGATAAATTTAGACAGATTACCGAGAGGATTAAATCGTTCCCGAAAAGTCAAGTGATCAACTGTCCGGGGCCCGCTACCAGCAAGACAATTAACTGTTCTCCCAACCTCAACACTACTCGTTCACCTCGGAAGCGGGAACCTGTACGGAGAAGTCGCCGCACTGGAGGGTCAGTTTTCCGGGGTTATTAAACTGATTGCCGCGCACCAATTGCGGATCCGCCGGACGCGTCTGACCGGGATTGGTATTCTGACAGATAATCGTCGTGATTTTCGGGTCTTGGTTAGGAGTGATAAAAGCCGCACCCACATAAGCTTTTAGCTGATTGCTGACGGTTGAGCGAGCGGGGATAACGTAGCTATAGGCGGCCTCGGAAGTGGTGCGAATGGCATAATCAAAGGTTTTCGGCAAAGTAACCCCGAAATCTTCTTGAACATTGTCAACTTGCGCTCGAAAATTCCCGTTATTCTGATAATAGGTGCGCTGTCCCTCGGTCATCTTGGCGACGGCTTGCAAAGCGGCGTTTTGGTCTTGAGCGATCGAATTACCTGTTTGACTTAGAGTCAGATTGCCTGTAGCGAGGAGAGCGAGAGAACTAAAAAGGAAAGCGAGGGAAAAATGTCGGTTAGGTTTTCTCATGGGATATTCAAGGCTAATAAATCTTTAAAAAGGTGCGGTCACGACCCGATAGTAAACCCCGTTAGCACCGTAGGCGGGACTTAACCAAGCCGTACCGCAGCGGTAATAAGTGCTTGTACCAACTGGGTTATAAACGCATCCCCCTGGGAGGTTAGTATAGATCGCTCCGAGGGCGTAGGCACTGCCCGCCGCAAATCCTGCATTGTAGGATTCCGCTTGATTGGCAGTGGCAGCCGTGGCGCCGAGGGCGACTCCTGTGGTGGCCGCCGCTCCAGCTGCGGCCCAACCACCGCAGTTATAACAGCCCGCACCGTAGTAACTATTGACAACGGTGGGCGGATGATAGGTGGCGTAGGTGCCGCCGTAGTAGGTGCCGTGATAGCCATAAACTGAGGTTCCGTAGGGGGTAGTACCGCTCCAAGAACCGTCACCACCGGAGGCCGAGCCACCCCGATAGCCGTTGACACCCCAAGAACCATCGTCCCCGGAGGCAGTGGTGCCACGGAATCCCGTCCCACTCCAAGAACCGTCACCACCGGAGGCCGAGCCACCCCGATAGCCGGAGGCACTCCAAGAACCATCACCCCCGGAGGCGGTACCGCGAAAACCGGAGGCACTCCAAGAACCTCCCCCGGCATGGAACCAAGCGGCGGCCGGTGAGGAAGCAAGCAGTATAGTGGTTAGAAAACCCATGACACTAAAAACGAGATTTTTCATCGGAAATTTTGGGTCTGAAACCCCGCCGTAGAACGGCGGCTTTACGTTAGAATTAAAAGGCCAGTCTCGAAAACCAAGTGGACGGCGCAGCACCTTGAAAACTCGGCTTAGGGGG
>NZ_SFBV01000058.1:0-14378 GCF_007095585.1 Microcystis sp. M_OC_Ca_00000000_C217Col | reverse complement strand
GAGGGAATCAACAATAAACTGAAACTAATAAAACGGAGAGCCTATGGCTTGAGAAACTTTCGTAATTTTTGGGTTAGAAGTATGTTATCTTGGCATCTTGTCTGTTGATTTAGCATAAATAGTAACGAAGAGCCATCTTTTCTTAAAGATGGTAGTAGGAAAGAGCGGCTACCGTGAGAGAGTAGTATCCATCGTCTCGGTCTTGAGTGGGATGTATGGCCATTCTCATCGGATGGTGGTTTCTGTCATGTCCGACCTGTTTGGGGTGAAGATGTCTTTATGGTTAAAAGATCGCAAGGGACGCACCTTGTCAGGCGAGGACATATTACACTATCCTTATGATAGTAGTAACCTGAGCCGAAACCATGAAAACAATTAGTTTTAAAACCCATGTAGGAGAAGATGGAACATTACAAATATCTTTACCACCTGAACTTAAAAACACAGATTTAGAAGTCACCTTAGTTGATCAGCCAATATCTCTAAAAGAAAAAGAAGAAAAAACCACATTTAGCCAATGGCAAGAAGGCTTTTTTGAAGAAGTAATTGGCGGTTGGGAAGGTGAATTATTAGTAAGAGAAAAACAGCCAGATTATGAGGAAAGAGAACAACTACTATGACTTATCTGTTAGTACAAATGTTTGTATTAAGCTACTTAATAATAGTAGTTTGGCTGTTACTCATGAGTTAGCAAAACATCAGCCAGACGAGATTTATTTATCTACTGTGGTACAATTAGAATTATATTATGGGGCTTATAAAAGCAGTAGAAAAGAGCAAAATTTAGGTTCTTCGGTTTGTGTTATGCAATGTACGGGGGTTATAAGGGATGGAACCCCTATATAGAAAAGCATTTAGCGATTTTTGTCAATTATTTTCGATCTAGAGCGAACTAATCAATTAAATCCCTTGCCAGATAAGGATTTAGTCGATTTATGCCCCCCTATCGAACCATACCAAGTAACGAAGAGCCAAAATTTAGCGAAGCTAGAGCGTTTCTTTAATCAATTTAAGATTTTACCTTTTGACCAAAATTCTGCAAAAATTGCTGGAAGAATTCGGTCTCAATTAAATCAATTAGGTATTCCTGTCGGTGGTTATGATTTACAAATTGCAGCTATTGCTATGGCTAATGAGTTAATTTTAATCACTCATAATATCCGTGAGTTCAGTCGTATAGATGGTTTAAAATATGAAGACTGGGAGATTTAATTATGGCTAATACTATAAAATAACTTTACATTTCTTTTATCACTTTTGGAAAATGCTATCCTTGTAGATAAGACAAAAGAACTAAAAATCTCCATTGATGCCAATTGGATAATTTAAGCGCATCTTATGATAGTCTAAATCTTTTCTTAAAGATGGTAGTAGGAAAGAGCGATCGAGAATGATTAAGGATAAAAATCAGCAAACCTATAGAGACCCTAGTATTGTCGGTTATTATGCCCAATTAACCGCGCTACAGCCAGCAGAAAAGACAATTTTAACCCTGCTGCAAGAGCATTTATCAACCATGAAAATGCTTGATTTAGGGGTAGGTGCGGGACGAACTACGAAGTATTTTGCCCCTCTTGTGGGAGAATATATCGGTGTTGATTATTCTGCGGAAATGATCGCCGCTTGTCGTCAAAAATTCCCCCATTTAGTCTGGCAAGTGGCCGATGCTAGAAATCTAGAACAATTTGCGGATAATTATTTTGATTTTATTCTCTTTAGTTTTAATGGCATTGATTATATTTCCCATGCTGACCGTTTTCTAGTTTTAGAGGAAATTAGCCGCATCGGTAAAGCGGGTGGTTATTTTTGCTTTTCTAGTCATAATCTTCAGGGAATTATCCCAGAATTCGATTGGAAAAAAAAGATTAGTTTCAATCCTTTTAGTAGCTATGTCAATTTAGTCATCTGGGCGATTTTGCGGGTCTGTAATCCCTCTCTTAGCTACCAACAGTTATTGACTGCTGACTATGCAATTATTCGGGATGAACCCCATAATTTTCGTCTGCAAAATTATTACGCCACACCCAAAGAACAATTAAGACAGTTAAGGTCTTACTTTCAAGATATTAAAATTTATTCTTGGAAAACCGGTCAGGAAATTAACAGCGAACAAGAGTTAAATACTAATCTTGATCATTGGCTTTATTATCTCTGTGTTCTTCCCTAACATTATCCCGCTTTTTTGGGGGATATTGAAGTAATGCTTGGGCAAGATAATGACCAGTGTAGGATTTTTCACATTTAGCCACGGTTTCCGGTGTTCCCACCGCGATTAATTCTCCTCCCTTGTCCCCTCCTTCTGGTCCCAAATCAATAATCCAATCGCTACAGCGAATCACGTCGAGATTATGTTCGATGACGATAATCGAATTACCTTTATCGACCAATCTTTGTAACACATCTAAGAGATGATGCACATCATAAAAAGATAAACCCGTAGTCGGTTCATCGATCAAATATAGGGTTTTTCCCGTGGCCCGTCGGGATAATTCGGCCGCTAATTTCACCCTTTGCGCTTCTCCACCGGATAAAGTGGGCGCGCTTTGACCGAGTTTACAGTATCCTAAACCCACATCCACGAGAGTTTGTAATCTGGTGGTGGCCCGGGGGACATTTTCAAAGACCTTTAATGCTTCCTCGATCGTCATATCTAAGACATCGGCGATCGAATAACCTTTATACTTAACCTGTAGGGTTTCCCGATTGTAACGCGCCCCTTTACACACATCACACTGCACATAGACATCGGGGAGAAAATTCATCTCAATCACGTTTACCCCTTGGCCTAAACAAGCTTCACAGCGTCCTCCCTTAACATTAAAAGAAAACTGCCCCGCTTTGTAACCCCTAGCTTTTGCTTCGATGGTTTCGGTGAAAATCTCGCGAATAATGTCAAAAACCCCCGTATAGGTGGCAGGATTTGACCGAGGAGTGCGTCCTATCGGTGATTGGTCGATGACAATTACTTTATCAACCGCGTCCAATCCTTCCACTTTATCTAACTCTTTGGGGAAGGGAGTTAAACGGGTTAAATGATGTTGTAAAGCTGGATATAATAACTCATTAATTAAGGTGGATTTGCCCGAACCAGATACCCCCGTAATCGAGACTAATTTTCCTAAAGGAATCGTTACATCAATATTTCTTAGGTTATTTTGATGGCAATTTTTTAAGACTAAAGCATTACCATTCCCAGACCTTCTTTGGGGAGGAGTTTCAATAACTTTGCGTCCCGATAGGTAGGCCCCTGTTATCGATTTTTTCGACTTTAAAAGACTTTTAAAACTGCCTTGACAGATGATTTCTCCGCCATGAATCCCCGCTTTTGGACCAATATCGACCACATAATCGGCTGCCCGAATCGTTTCTTCATCGTGTTCGACGACAATTAAAGTATTACCTAAATCTCGCAATCTTTGCAGGGTTTCTAACAGTTTACTATTATCTCTTTGGTGTAATCCAATGCTAGGTTCATCGAGAACGTATAATACTCCCGTTAATCCCGAACCGATTTGAGTAGCTAATCTAATTCGTTGGGATTCCCCCCCGGATAAAGTCATCGCTGGTCGATCGAGGGTAAGATAATCTAATCCCACATCGATTAAAAATTGTAGTCTCGCTTTGATTTCTTTGAGAGCTAATTCCCCAATTAATGCTTGTCTTGGGGTTAAATGACAATCATTAATTCTCTGCAAACAATCCCGAATCGGAACTCCGGTAAAATCCGTGACCGTATATTGTCCTAAACGTACCGATAAAGCTTCTGGTTTTAATCTTTTTCCGTGACAAACTTCACAGGTTTGGTTAACAATATATTTCTCTAGTCTTTGTTTGATAACTTCCGAGGTGGTTTCTTGATAATTCCTATCTAAGATATTGATAACTCCCGCAAATTCTCGATAGTAACCGCGGCCAGTATCGTAACGGTAATCATCTTCAAAATAGATCGGTTCTTTACTCCCATAGAGAATGATATCTTGCTGGGTTTTTGTGAGTTTCTGCCAAGGAGTTTGAATTTCAAAACCTAAAGCTTGCCCTAAACCGTAGAGGAGAGAAAGATAGTAGGAGTTATCCTTATCTGACCAGGGGGCAATAGCAGAATATACCGGTTGTTTCGGGTCTGGAATGACTAAATCTGCCGAAAATTTCCGTAAACTGCCCAATCCGTGACAGTTGGGACAAGCACCATAGGGAGAATTAAAAGAGAATAAACGGGGGGATAATTCTTCCATAACTGCCCCGTGTTCGGGACAGGCAAATTTTTCGGAAAAGACAATTTCTTTGGTAACTTCGGGATTATCTTCGTTATTCTCATCGAGAATTTCCACAATCGCTACACCGTCGGAATGCTTTAAACAAGTGGTTAAAGAATCCACTAATCTTTCCTGTAAACCCTCTTTTTTGATCAGGCGATCGATAACAATTTCAAGATCATGAAGATGTTTTTTATCTAACTCGATGCCCTCGGATAATTCTACTACCTTGCCGTCAATCCGCACCCGGGCAAAGCCTTGGGAGGCCAAACTAGAGATTAATTGCTTATGAGTGCCTTTTTTGCCGCGAATTACTGGGGCTAAGATTTGAAATCGGGTTTTATCGGCTAATTCCATCACTCGATCGCACATTTGATCGATGGTTTGGGGGGCAATATTGCGATCGCAATGGGGACAATGGGGTTCCCCAGCACGACCGAACAATAAACGCAAGTAATCGTAAATTTCCGTTACAGTTCCCACACTAGAGCGGGGATTGTGGGAAGTGGATTTTTGGTCGATGGAAATAGCCGGACTTAAACCCTCGATCGCATCCACATCGGGTTTATCTAATTGTCCTAAAAATTGGCGCGCGTAGGCGCTGAGGGACTCCACATAGCGGCGCTGTCCCTCGGCAAAAATAGTGTCGAAAGCGAGGGAAGATTTGCCCGATCCCGAAACTCCCGTAAAAACAATCAACTGATTGCGGGGTAATTCGATATCAACATTTTTGAGATTGTGTTGTCGGGCGCCACGGATACGGATCGAGTCAGTTTGAGCCATCGGATGGTGCCAAGTAGTCCTTAACAATAATAGCTTTGACGAATGGATTTCAGCCACTAGAAAACCAGTCTTCTATCATATCAAAAGATTCTCGGGGTTAAACCGCTCTTTCGAGAAACTCGCGCATATCTTGATCGGCCGCGGGACAACAGCTATGACTCGCTTCTTCTTCTAAATGGGCTAAAACTGGGCAATTAATCCGATAATCTGGTTCTTTTGACCGTTCTAGCCGCAATTCGTACACTTGTTTTTCCAGTTGTTCAATGCGGTCAACCAAAGCGCGAATAGCCACCGCTTCCGAGTCGGGTAAATCACCGTGTTCGAGGGGTTGCACCCGCGTCCCAGCGCGATAGATTAAACGACCGGGTACACCAACAACGGTACAATCGGCGGGAATATCGCGCAGCACCACAGAACCAGCGCCGACGCGAACGTTATTACCCAGATAAATATTACCTAAAACCTTAGCCCCGGCACCGACGACCACATTTTCCCCCAGAGTCGGGTGACGTTTACCGCTTTCTTTCCCCGTCCCTCCTAAAGTAACTCCTTGATAGATGAGGGCATAATCACCGATAATGGCGGTTTCTCCGATGACAACTCCCATGCCATGGTCGATAAAAACACCCTGACCAATTTGGGCACCGGGGTGAATTTCGATACCAGTCAGAAAACGGGCAAAATGGGAAATTAAACGGGGAATAAAGGGAATCCCGAGCTGATATAGCCAATGGGCGAAGCGATGGCACAGTAAAGCTTGTAATCCAGGATAACAAAACAGTACCTCTAACCAGTTGCGGGCAGCGGGGTCACGTTCAAAAATGATCTTGAAATCGGCTAGGAGAGTGGATAACACGAGTCTTGATTCCATATTGATCGAGCTTATACTAAACCATGTTATCACCCTGGTAAATGAGCCGTTCAACTAAAAAGCGATCGAGTAAGCTGTTTTCCTAGTTCTCTTGTACTTGCATTAGCCAAATTTTGAAGATATCCTTAATTTCCCTCTTGTTTAATCTTCCTTTAACTTGGGGCTGAAAAAATGCGATTGTTTAGCCTTTTTTTGCAGGTTTTTAGCTAAAAATATGATTCATCCTATCTATCGTCACCATTGGCAATTTTTATTAACCTTGCTGTCAATTGCTGGCAGTATCAATATTGTTACCGAATCTGCCTCAGCTTTAAATATCACCCGATTGAGCAGTCTTGGCAATAGTACAACTGCTGCTAATAACTTCGGGGCAGAAATCCCCGCTTATGACCCAGCTAGTCGAAAATTATTCGTGACCGGTCCTAATAATCGTCTAGATATTGCCGATATCAGCAATCCCGCTAGTCCAATTCGCTTACCCTCGATCGATCTTAGTCCCTACGGTGCAGGGGTTAACAGCGTTGCCATCAAAAATGGTATCGTGGCCGTGGCCATGGAAGCTAGTCAGATTACCAATAACGGCAGTGTGGTCTTTTTCAATACTAATGGTGTCTTTCAGAGTCAGGTTACTGTGGGTGCTTTACCAGATATGTTAACCTTTACTCCTGACGGTAATCGGGTTTTGGTCGCTAACGAAGGGGAAGCAAGAGGGGCGATCGATCCCAATGGTTCCGTTAGTATTATTGACCTTAGCACTGGTGTTCTCAATGCCACGGTCAACACTGCTACCTTTACCCGTTTTAATGGTCAAGAGAACACTTTAAGAAATCAGGGAGTCCGTATTTTTCCCGGTCAAACGGTTTCCCAAGATGTGGAACCAGAATACATCACCGTTTCCGACGATGGAACCACTGCATGGGTGTCTCTACAGGAAAATAATGCTGTTGCCGTAGTCGATGTTGCTAACGCTCAAGTCACCAGTATTGTACCCCTAGGAGCCAAAAATTTTAACGCACCAGGTAATGGTTTGGACCCTAGCGATCGAGATGGAGGGGTAAATATTAATAATTGGCCGGTTTTTGGCTTATACCAACCGGATACGATCGCCACCGTTACCATCGCCGGACAAACCTATTTAATTACTGCCAACGAAGGGGATACTAGAGATGAGGCCAGACGAGTTTCTAGTTTAACCTTAGACCCCAATGTTTTTCCTAATGCCGCCGAATTGCAATTAGCCCAAAATCTCGGCCGTTTGGATGTTTCTAGCATCGACGGACGTAACGACCAAGGTCAATATAGTCAACTTTTTGCCTACGGTGGTCGTTCTTTTTCGATTTGGAATGTCACTAATGGACTGTCCCAAGTCTTCGATAGCGGCGATGATTTTGAACAAATTTTGGCGGCTTTTTCGGCAACTCCCCTAACTCCTAGTATCTTTAATTCCGATGGTACTCCTAGTAGTTTCGATAGTCGTAGCGATAACCGCGGCCCAGAACCGGAAGGTTTAGCCGTGGGAACTGTAGGCAATCGTCTCTATACTTTTGTGGGAATAGAAAGGGCTGGCGGTTTCATGGTTTATGATATCACCAACCCTAGTCATCCTTTCTTTGTTGATTATATCAACGATTGGCAATTAGGTGATATCTCTCCCGAAGGATTATTATTTATTCCCGCTGCCGATAGTCCCAATGGTACTCCCCTGTTAATTGTGGCCAATGAAGTTAGTCGTAATCTGGCGATTTATTCCGTCAAACCTGTCCCAGAACCCAGCGCAGTTTTAGGATTGCTAACCCTCGGATTAGCTGGTTATAGTTTGAAAAAAAGAGGGAATTGCTAATCACATCCCGTAAAATGGTAGCGCCTCCGACCAATGGGGGCGTTTTCCCGTTTGCCAGTCCAAATGGGCTAAATCGAGGATATCGGGGGCATTTATGCCTAAATAACTGGGTGTAGCTAATCTTTGATAGGAAATAGTTAAGTTTTCTAAAGTGTGCTGCCATTGTTCCAAAGTCATCAGGCTATCAGCTAAATAAACCCGATTACCCCGATAGATACCCACATACAATTGTCCCCTAGTGGCGGGCATTTCTAGGGCTAGATGGGTATCAAGGGGATAAAAATCCCGTTGTGACCAAGCAAAGGCCGCTAAACTGGAGACGGTAAAAATCGGTAGCTGTAATTGTTGTGCTAGGGTTC
Source organism: Microcystis sp. M_OC_Ca_00000000_C217Col (assembly GCF_007095585.1). Lineage (NCBI taxonomy): Bacteria > Bacillati > Cyanobacteriota > Cyanophyceae > Chroococcales > Microcystaceae > Microcystis > Microcystis sp. M_OC_Ca_00000000_C217Col. The sequence continues at coordinate 6,272 of NZ_SFBV01000058.1, read as the reverse complement.
TAGCGGTGACTATACCGATGCGGGTACTGGTAAAGCTCCCCGGCCCCTTAGCAGTGGCTAGAAAGGCTAAATCAGCCCATTTTTGCGGGGCTAGGAACTGTTTTAGATAGGGGTGGAATAGGTTTGATAAGTCCCTGTCTAAGTCCCAAGTTTGTTGACGACTATCATCGCTGAAATTAGAGAGGGCCAGTCCTAGTTGGGGACTGCTGGTATGCAAGGCTAATCCATAGACAGGGGAAGACAAGTCAATCTTTATCAGTAAGTTTTTATGGGTCGCCTGGGATTCGAACCCAAGACCAATCGGTTAAAAGCCGAGTGCTCTACCGCTGAGCTAGCGACCCGTTTCGTGTTCTGCACACGATTTATCAATATAACATCTTATCTGGGCTAAGTCAAGGGGTAATTTAAATTTGATTGACTCGCATTTCCACGATCGCCTCACGGCTACTATGGGGTTCTAGGTAGGTCAAATGTTCGCCTGTGTTAAGGGCGTTGCGGGGGGCGCTCCAGGGTTCGAGACAGATATAATTTTTGTCTTTCAGGGTCCAAAAAACTATAGTTGTATAGAGATCGTCGTAACCGATAACAATTTGACGTTGATGATAGGAATCGCTAAAACTACTTTGATGGCGCGTAATTTGCAGAAAAGCGGCATCAATTTCTTCGAGATTAAAGTCAAAGTTGCCGGAGTAGGAATGGAGGGTCTTCGTGCCTTGGTCGAGGTATTGGGAGGAGGGAATATCAAAGGATAATCGGGTTTTATCTGTCACTTTAAAATAGGGATGAAACCCGATAGAAAAGGGCATTTTTTCGGGGGAAAGATTAATTACTTTTTGGTGAATTTTGAGGCTGTTTCCTTGCAATTGATAGGTAAAGATTAATTTAAAATCAAAAGGATAGACTTGACGAGTGGCTTCATTACTGTTTAATTCTAGGGTTAAATTAGCGGCAGTTTCGGTGCTTTGTTTGCTCACTTGCCAGGGTAAATCACGAGCAAATCCGTGTTGTTTCAGGGTATAGTTTCGGCCTTGGTGTTGATAGGTATTATCGGGTAAGTTGCCACAGATAGGGAATAAAATCGGGACTCCTCCGCGGACGCTGAGGTTAGGATCTTTGAATCTTTCTCTGTCCAGATAGAAAATATCTTCTCCGCAAATTTGCCAACGGGTGATGATTCCTCCCCTAGCGGGAACCACTTCCAGATAAGCGTCAGCCTCTTCATCCTTGAGACAATAGGTAAGATATTGATTTTGGTTTTGAGTGATCGTAAAAGTCATTTCAGTTATCAGTTATCAGTTATCAGTTATCAGTTATCAGTCATCAGTTATCAGTTATCAGTCATCAGTCATCAGTTATCAGTCATCAGTTATCAGTTATCGGTACAGCTGACTAAAAAGCTGATTGCTAACATAGAACGTAGGTTGGGACGCTACCACTAACCCATCCTAACAAATAATTGTGCCTCCCTACTTAGCTTAACCAATGAGGTTATCAGTTATCAGTTATCAGTTATCAGTTATCAGTTATCAGTTATCAGTTATCAGTCATCAGTTATCAGTTATCAGTTATCAGTCATCAGTTATCAGTTATCAGTTATCAGTTATCGGTACAGCTGACTAAAAAGCTGATTGCTAACATAGAACGTAGAACGTAGGTTACGCTACCACTAACCCATCCTAACAAATAATTGTGCCTCCCTACTTAGCTTAACCAATGAGGTTATCAGTTATCAGTTATCAGTTATCAGTTATCAGTTATCAGTTATCAGTTATCAGTTATCAGTTATCGGTACAGCTGACTAAAAAGCTGATTGCTAACTATAGAACGTAGGTTGGGTTGAAGCATGAAACCCAACACCCGCTCATGTTACGCTACCACTAACCCATCCTAACAAATAATTGTGCCTCCCTACTTAGCTTAACCAATGAGGTTTTAGATTCGGCCCTTGTGAATAAGCTGAGATAGCCTAGCTTGAGATGAAAATTTGGGTAAGAAAATAGGCAATTGCGGCACTACCAACGGGTACAGTGAGATTATCTATACCTAGTTTCGAGAAAGTTTCTAGAATAGTGGCTCCGATCGCTGTTAATAAAGATACTAGAATAATTGGCGGATTAATGCCATTAACAAAAGATAAAATAATCAAGCTGACTAGAAAGCTGACTCCTAACATAGTCAGGGAACCTTCCAGACTTTTGCCACTGCCGAAAATTTTGTAGGGATGTTGACCAAAATTTTGTCCCACTAGGGCTGCTAATCCGTCTCCTAAAGCCATAATTAAAATACCCATTGCCGCATATTCGGGGTGAGAAATTGGCCAAAAATAAGCCACGAGAACACCGATACTAACAGCATAAAAAAAAGTTCCCCAACTGCGGCGGCCAACACTATTAAGACTGGGTAAAATGGGGAAAAAATAGGATAGGATAGCAATAATTGCCGCTAGGATGGCCGCACTTATTCCCACCCAAGCGGGGATATTTAACCACCAAGCAAAAAGGATGACGTTTCCTGTGCCAATGTGGACAACTTTGCGGGTAATTTCGCCATCGGTACTGAAAAGACTTTTTAATTTTTCAGCGATCAGAATCAGAACAGCTAGGTAACAGGCGACTAAACCGATCGAAAATAGGAGAGAGTGGGATAGTTCCACGTGGCAAAAGCGAAAATTGACTATCTATTTAGTTTAGGCGATCGAGGTGACATTGATGAAAGGAATTTTTATTGGCTTAATTGAGGGATATAGACGGTTTATTTCGCCGCTATTTCCCCCTTCCTGTCGTTTTCAACCCACCTGTTCCCAGTATGCCATGGAAGCGATTGATCGCTTTGGTGTGCTGCGGGGTTCTTGGTTAGCAATTAAGCGTATTCTCCGTTGTCATCCCTTTCACCCCGGAGGTTACGATCCTGTGCCTCCCTGTAGCCACAAGCACGATTAAAAGCCACAGTAGTTATCTCAATGGTGAGATACGAGGTTTTCGTTTTGGGGATTCAGGAGTCAGGATTCAGGAGTCAATACCAAATTAGGTTATACTTCATTTTTAGGGTAAAGTCTGTAAAACTCTTGATATTTTTAGACCCGTTGATGATTGCCTATTTTCTTTGGGGAAAACGCTCGATATCGGCGATACCATAAAAGATGATCTGTTTATCTTTTAAACGTAGTCGATCGACCCTTAATTGAGTACCATCGAGAGCAAATTTATCTAAATCCATGAGGTTGTTAACATGGCTGATTAAAGCTTCTCCTAAAGCTTTCGATCTTTCGTCCCCTTGATAAACCACCTCAACAAATTGAATTTTTCGCCGTTCTTCCACAACCACAGCAGTGGTCATTTCTAGAAGAATTGGCTCTTCTTCTCCCAATTTGATGAGACTTTTCAGAGTTAAAGTTTTATCGTCATTGAGAATTAATTCCGTATTCTGACAGTGAATTGATTTACCTTCGTACTCTAATCTTTGCAGTTTTTCGACAATAAAAGGTGTATTAAAAGAGGTGGTTAAGTCTTCTTCCGTTAAAACTACCCGCAAAGTGGCCCGCGTCGGTTGACGGAGTTTTACCTGTCCGGTAAAAATGGCACTAAAATCGATCGCCACCGCTTGTACATACAATTCCATGGCTTCGATGCGTAGGCCATTGTACATCAGCATCGACTGACCGATAAAGTCAAAACCGTCGATACTGCCTTGCAGTAATTTGGCCACGGGTTCGGCGCGGACAGTGGCTTTCAGCTTGCCTGTCCGTTTGAATAATGCAGCGATCGCAGCACTCACCGCCTTACTGATGAGTTGATCGCCGCTCTGATTGGGAAAAGGTAAGCTACCAAACACGCCTGCTGTCATATCTCTCATAGGTGGGACTACAACGATCTTAACATTATTTAAAGTTTCTTTACATCTCGTTTTATTAATGAGGATGATAAGCAATCTGTATGATTCTGTAGAGGTTATAAATTTTTAGCGGTCTATCCCGTGCGAGGGGATAGGATAGAAAAGTGCTACTATCCCAGTGATATAGCGTTTTTCACTTAGAAAATCGGGGTTAAAAACGTGGTTGCCATTTCAGATCAACAACAGTTAGCCGCTACCCACAACCACAGCGATCGAGTGGCGGTATTATTGATGGGATACGGGGAAGTGGAGAGTTATGAGGACTTTGCCAACTATAATGAACAGGCCTTAAATTTGCTGACGGCTAAGTTCGCTCCTGTACCGACTTGGGTTTATCCTCCCCTAGCGAAATTATTGGCCCTATTTGACCTACACGAATGGCAGCACCAGCATAATCACTTTATTTCGCCCCATAACCACATTTTCGAGCATCAAAGACAGGAAATCGAGCGCAATTTACAGGCAAAATGGGGTAATCGGGTGGAGGTATTCAAAGCGTTTAACTTCTGCGCGCCTTTTTTACCGGCACAGGTGTTAACGGAAATCCGCGAACGGGGATTCGAGAAAATTTTGATCTATCCTCTCCTCGTTGTTGATTCTATCTTTACCAGTGGCATTGCGATCGAACAAGTTAACAAAGCTTTAGCTCAGGGACAAACGGGGGAACATTGGGTCAAAGGATTGCGCTATATTCCCTCGTTTTATAACCAACCCGCTTACATAGAGCTAATGGCGCGGTTAGTGGAGGAAAAAATCGCTGCTGAGGTAGCTAGTAGCTGTCTTCCCTCGCAAATTGGCATTATTTTAATGAATCACGGTTGTCCCCACGAAGCTAAGGGATTTACGTCGGGAATCGATGAAAGTCAAGCTTTATACGAGTTAGTCCGGGAAAAATTAATCTATCGTTATCCCTTGATTTCTGTGGGTTGGTTAAATCACCAAACCCCTTTAATTAAATGGACGCAACCGAATGCAGAGTTAGCGGCGAAGAATTTAATCGAATTGGGGGCCAAAGCTTTAATTTTCATGCCAATTGGCTTTGCTACGGAAAATCACGAAACTTTGCTGGATGTGGAGCATATTATCGAAGCTTTACGCCGCAAACACAACCAGGTTAATTATGTGCAGATGGCCTGTGTCAACGATAACCCCGAATTTTGCCAGATGGTCGCCGATTGGGCCGAGGAACATATCGAAGCTTTACTATCACAAGAGGCTTTATCTGTCAATAGTTCTGTAACAATTCCTCACATTCATTCCGATCACCATCATCACCACGGACATCACCACCATCATTAAGCTTGGACAGTGGCAAAGAGGGGCAACGGCGAAAATTAGTCCTACCACTTGTCACTGTTGGAGCTATAATCTATAATTGTGCTTTCTTGGGTACGTAGCTCAATGGATAGAGCATCCGCCTTCTAAGCGGACGGTTGTAGGTTCGATCCCTACCGTACCCGTTATTGCCGACTAGGTATGGGAAGGCGGATGTGGTGGGCTGCCAATTGCGAATCAAGTTGCTCTGATGAGCTTCTGGTCTGGCATTGAACTTGAGGTGGTGTGAATTCTGCGTAGAGGAATGAAATTTGGGTAGTGATTTTATTGTAGTGGTGATAGCTCAAACCTTTGCTAATTGGGCATTGTAGTCATGAATAAAATACCAAAGGGTTCCCCAACGTGATTCTCCATTTTTTTAGAGAAAGATAGACTCTCTCTCACCGGCTTTGTTGCCCTTGTTTTTTGTACCAAGCGATGTACTACAAGAAGGATAATGCAAGGTTTTTGAACGTCCCAATCCTATTTTCTTGCACTAACATCGGACTTTAACAGGTCAAAAGCCTTATTTTAAAAGGGTTTTACCATTATTCAGCAAACCCTATTTAATCCTTCAATAGGATTAGTTTGACCAGTTTCTTTCCCGACCGGTCGATGACGTTTACTGGGAATTACTGTCTTATAAGACTCCCAAAAGTCTGTGTAAGCAACCGCGCATTGTCGGTAAACACCGGGTAAACTAGCCCCAAAGTTTTTGGGCTGATTGACGACTCCTATCTCCGCGCATAGCAACCAATAATTTCTTGCGTAGTTCTATCGATAGCTAACCAAATATATACCTTGATTTTCTGACAAAATACGAATGACCATAACTCATCACATTCTCTGATTAATTTGCCTTTAGGTTTGTCTGTTACCTATACCTGGCGGGGAACTTGGCTAAATTTATTATTAACATAGTTTGGTAACCATGACTAACTCACTCCAGTTACTCTAGCAATTCCTCGTCAGGAAATTCGTTCGAGCAAGAGTTGATCAATTAATTGTTTGGTTTCGTCAGAGACGGTTTTATTAGTGGGATTGATCACAAACGGTTGACCACATTC
>NZ_SFBV01000057.1:0-5164 GCF_007095585.1 Microcystis sp. M_OC_Ca_00000000_C217Col | reverse complement strand
AGCCAGACTTGGAAACTATCTCATCAAATTAGTCCCCCCATAGAACCCCCTTGAGCCATCTTGCAGACTTTTCTCTTTTTGTCAAATTTTATGTTAAGAAAGATGTGACTAATGGATAGGGGGGCAGGGGGGATCGAACCTAAAATCCATTTTTAATTTAATTATAACCAGCTACTTATCATGTTTGATTCTCCTGTTGATCTTCTCATTCTCTCCAATGGCCCTGGAGAAATATCTACATGGGTGCGTCCAGTTGTCAAGAGATTGCGACAAAACTTAACAGAAGATCGATCGCTGTTGCGGATTTCGGTGATTCTTTCCCCTTGTACTCATTCTATGGGGGCGGAAACGGAAGTAGTTAGGAAATATCCAGAGGTCGATCGAGTCCAGTCGCCAGAAAACTTCTTTAATTTTCTTTTCTGGGGAAAAACCGCCGATAATTGGGATTGGCACCCCAAGGGCATCGTTTTATTTTTAGGGGGCGATCAATTTTTTGCCCTCACCATCGGTAAACGTTTGGGTTATCGCACGGTTATCTATGGGGAATGGGAAGCGCGTTGGTATCGGGGTATCGATCGCTTTGCCGTGATGAATACAAGTGTATTAAAAAATATTCCTGAACAATATCAATCTAAATTTACCGTTATCGGCGATTTAATGGTGGATTTGCCCACTGCTATCACCCCCGATGATGCTACCTTAATTGCACTCCTCCCGGGTTCCAAACCCTCGAAATTAGCTCAGGGTGTACCCCTAACCCTAGCCATTGCCGAAAAGATACACGCGCAGGATCCCCGGACTAAATTCTTAATTCCCGTCGCTCCTACCCTAAATTTAGCTTATTTGGCGAAATTTGCCGATCCTAGCTCTAATCCGATGATCACTAAAACCGGTTGGAGTGCTGCCAAATTAAAAAACGGTGAAAAACCCTATCTAGAAACAGATAAGGGGGTAAAAGTTGACCTAATTACCGATTTTCCCGCCCATAACCAGCTTTCTCGCTGTCATTTAGCTTTAACGACGGTGGGAGCTAATACTGCCGAATTAGGGGCGCTGGCAATCCCGATGATTATTTTACTACCGACTCAGCAACTAGATGCGATGAGAACTTGGGACGGTTTACCCGGTTTATTAGCCCAACTGCCGGGGGTGGGTTCTTTATTTGCTAAGATGATTAATCTCTATATGTTGCGGAAAAAGCGTTTATATGCTTGGCCAAATATTTGGGCTGGTGCAGAAATTGTTCCGGAATTATTGGGGGAATTACAACCAGAAGAAGTGGCAAATATGGCTATATCTTGGTTAGAAAATCCCGAACAATTAGAGGCTATCCGGCAAAAATTGCGGGCAGTGCGCGGGCAAGCGGGAGCAGTGGATAAGTTAGTATCTATTATTGCCGAACAACTGTCTAGCTTCTAAGCAATCAGAGAATTAAGCTTGTTGGTAGTGAGGATCAATTGCGATTAATTTATTAACAGTTTGATAGAATTCCTGCTGATAAAATTCCCGTTGATTGCTGTCGAGAGCATTAATTAATTGTTCTTGACAGTAGCGACGATATTCCATTAAACTAATTTTTTCCATAGCTATAATAGCATTTTTGATCTGTTCTTCTGGCTGCAATATTTCCTGACTGGTATGTTCATTTAAGTGAAATAAAGAATTAAAATCACGATTTTTGTCTGTGGTGATTATCAATAAATGATTCTGTAAAGCTGACATCAAATCTCTTGGTTTAGTAATTTGGGTTTCTAACTCTAGAATTACTTGCCATAACCAACGATAATCAGGGACATTAAAAATTAAATCTTTTTCATCCAAAGATTCTAAAATTATTTCCCGATATTCAGGATAATGGAGATAGATTAATAATAATAACCATTCGGCTTTTTCCGAGCTATTTTTTTCGGATTTATCTAAAATATTTTTCCTCTTGATTGCCAGAGATTTTCCTTGAGGTTTATTAACCTGTTTAGAGAGATTTTTTAAAATATAAGGCAAACGAGTAGCATCTTTTTGAGCCAAAATCTCCGCACAATAATCTAGATAAAAAGTCCGTTGATTGCTATCAATTAACTTTTGCAGCAAACTCACCATACTATTGGCTATTTGTTGAAAATGTAGTCCCCGTTTTAAATCTTTATTAACCAAAATTTGCGATATTTGCCAATCAATCCAAAAAGGAGATTTTTCGATTAGTTCTTGATAAGTATTCACCCCGTCAGCATGGGATTTAAGAAATTCATCGGCATCTTTACCATCGGGAAGATTGAGGATTTTTAGGTTAACTTGTCCCGAATAAACTAGAGAGTTAATTTCCTCAATCGCCCTTTGTGTCGCTTTAATTCCCGCTTGATCAGCATCAAAATTAAAGATTATTTGTTTACTTTCACTGTAGCGCAAAAGTAATTTAATTTGCTCTTGACTTAAAGCTGTTCCTAAACAGGCAACCACATTACTAATACCAGTAGCATGGAGAGCGATCGCATCAAAATAACCCTCGACAACTATCGCTAAATCTTGCTGAATAATTGCCTGTTTAGCTCGATCGAGAGCAAAGAGAGTTTTTCCCTTTTCAAATAGAGGAGTATCGGGAGAATTTAGATACTTTGGCTGCTCATTACCTAAAGTGCGACTACCAAAAGCGATCGCTCGTCCTTGACTATCAAAAATAGGAATCATTAAACGATCTCGAAATTGATCGTAATAACCACTACCATTTTGACGCGCTTTAATTAATCCCGCTTGTGCCACTAAAGCCACAGGATAGCGCTTTTGTTCCACTAAATAACGATAGAGAGTTTCCCAACCTTCCGGAGAATATCCCAGTTGAAAAGCTGCGATAGTTTCCTCGGTTAGTTGTCGTTGTACCTTGAGATAATCTAACGCTTTTTCCCCTTGGGGTTGACTAAGGGCGTGTTGATAAAAACTCACCGCCACGGCCATTATCTCGTATAATTGTTCCTTGAGGGATAATTGCTGTTCTAATTCCTGACGCTGTTCTACTGCCAGAGTTTTAATCGGGATTTGATACCTTCTAGCGAGATCGAAAACCACTTCACTAAAAGATTGTTTCCCCACTTCCATGAAAAATTTAATCCCGTTTCCCCCCGCACCACAGCCAAAACAGTAATACATTTGTTTGGCAGGACTAACGGTAAAACTAGGGGATTTTTCCTCGTGAAAAGGACATAAACCGACGTATTCCCTTCCCCTTTTTTTGAGGACGACTCTCTCGGAAATTAAATCCACAATATCAATTCTTTGTTTAACTTCTTCGATCGTATCCGGATGTAGTCGCGGTGTATCCATAATCAGTTATCAGTTATCAGTTATCAGTTACCAGTTATCAGTTACCAGTTACCAGTTATCAGTTACCAGGAGATTTGCTTTTATTTATTCTCCCCGTCTCCCCCTTTGTTTACCGATCGCTGATCACTGAAAAATCTCCCCAACACCTAGCACCCCCACTAAGGCCCTTTTTGACTCTCGGAAATTCGCACCCATAAGTAATAAGAAAGGACTTGACTTTGGCGGCGGCTTATGCTATGCTTTTCTCATAATGGAAATCTGTGCAAATTTTCTTAGACTCAAATATTCCCATTATAAATAAAATCTTTTAAAAATATTATCTCAAAATCTCCCGACAAAAACAAGCAAAATTTCGCCCATAATTGTTAAGTTTTGTTAAAAATGCAGAGACGGGCAGGGAAAGAACTGATTACTGATCACTGATCACTGAAAAACTTCCGCACTGCGATGGCTGCATTTTGTCCTCCGAAACCGAAACTAAGACAGAGACAATTGTGTAGGGAAAAATTAACAGCCGATCTAGCTAAATTTAATTGAAAAGGCGACTCGCGCACACCGACACAGGGGGGAATTCGCTGATTTTTCAGAGCCATTAAACAAAAAGCCACACCTAATGCCCCCGAAGCCCCTAAAGTGTGTCCTGTTGCCCCTTTTGTCGAGCTTACAGCCACTTGCGAGCCAAAAATACTGGCGATCAGGTTTGCCTCCCGTTCATCGTTTAAACGCGTGCTAGTGCCGTGGGCGTGAATGTAATTAATTTCATCTTTTCTTAATTGACTTCTGTGCAAACATAGTTCTATGGCTTTGGTAGCACTACGATTATTCACCGCTGGGGCGCTGACATGATCGGCATCGCAGGTAAAACCATAGCCCAAAATTTGCCCGTAGATGGGGGCATTTCTACTTAAAGCCCGTTCCTCCGATTCAAGGACTAAAATCGCCCCACCTTCCCCCAAAACCAAGCCCTCTCTAGCTATATCAAAAGGATAACAGCCCGTTTTCGCCAAAGCTCCCATCTGTTCAAATCCCACCAAAGTTAAGGGAGTGATCGGGGTTTCGATCGCCCCGGCTAAAACTCGATCGCATTCTCCCATAGTAATTAATTCTACACCCTGGGCGATCGACCAGATAGCCGTGGCACAGGCCGCCATGGGTGCTAAGACTGGGGCGCCGGTTTCTATCAATCTAGCGGTCAATACCGAGGCGCGATCGGGTAAACTATCTAACCAGTTTTCTACTATTCCCGTCGCTGCCATCCGTTCCCATAAACCCTGACAACCGCGACTAGAACCGATAGTGACACCACAATCCTTTAAGGGAGGGGTTAACTTCGCGTCTTCAAGGGCAGCAATCAGGGCAATTTTGGTTAAATCCTCTAAAAATGCCGGTTTGTGACCGATTAAACCCAAGGGTAAAGCGGGTAAATCAGAAAAGGGTTGTTGCCTAGTTATACCAGTTTTGCCCTCTAGTAATCTTTGCCAACTCTGACTTAAATTTCCCAGAGAACTGATCAACCCAATTCCCGTCACCACAACATTCATTTATCAGTTATCAGTTATCAGTTATCAGTTATCAGTTATCAGTTATCAGTTATCAGTTATCAGTTATCAGTTATCTATCAGTTATCAGTTATCAGTTATCAGTTATCAGTTATCAGTTATCAGTTATCAGTTATCAGTTATCAGTTATCAGTTATCAGTTATCAGTTATCAGTTATCAGTTATCAGTTATCAGGCTCTTCTGGTTTCTGTGTGGAAACGAGGTCTATACCGATAGTTTCTTCCGCAAAATAGTCCTAAAAGTTTTGCCCAATAAGCACTTCAGGGTTCCATAAGCAAAAATTATCACACAA
>NZ_SFBV01000056.1:0-10700 GCF_007095585.1 Microcystis sp. M_OC_Ca_00000000_C217Col | reverse complement strand
TTGTAGAGCAGTAGGAGAGGCGACTCTCTTACTGACTTTAATTATCAAGGTCGCCGGTGGGCAATCGGAGACCTCAAAAAACGGACGCAGAGGAAGGTGTAAGACTTCTGTTAAAGAAGCAGCATCCCGTGAAGCGTCAACCCATCCAAAGATCGTTCAATTAAGTTTGTTTGATCTGTAGGGAATCGCCGTCCGTTTACGGCGGTGAGGATGTCAATGATCTTGTTTTACAAACAGTAGCAGAAGGATAGGGGAGAGTATTGTTCACTTTCGGGATCAGCCGAAACCCTTGTTTTTTGCGATCCCTTGCCCGTCACCATGAGTTAATAATAACTGCCAGATTTGCGATGATGGATGGCGGTTAAACCCTGGTGTAAAACCCTGCCTTTTTCTGCGATCACATAAAGCAGCCAATGATCACCGCACTCCATTCGTTGTTCTACCCGACATTCCAGATAAGCGAGCGCTTCGGCCAGAATCGGCCCACCGTTCTCAGCTTTAGTGGTTTCGATATTAGCAAAACGATCTTCTCCGGGGGAAAAAGGTTTAAGAAAATGCTTCATTAAAGCCAAATGTTGACCTTCTTGGAGGATATTAAGGACAAAAGGCGTACCGCTATAAAGCAGAGACTCGATCGCTCGTTCTTTCGCCACGGCAATAGTCAATCCGGGGGGGGTGAACGTCGCTTGCGACACCCAAGAGGCTAACATGGCGCCGCGCAATTCTCCCAATTCGCAGGTGACGATACACAGAGAACCCACCAAACGGCCCAGGGCCTGCGATCGCCGATCGCTTTGGGATTGGTTAACATTAGTTTTTGGTTGTCTGCTTTTGCGAGCTTTTTTGACTGCTTGAGCGAAATCGGTTCCCGCTTCCTCACAGGTCTTTAAAATTGCCTCCGTGGGTTTAAATTTAACCCGAATTGGCTCAAAACCGAAGCGATAACCGCCATCCCGGAATTTACCTTCCAAAAGATCGATCGCTTCACCACTCCAACCGTAGGAGCCAAAAACCCCCACCAGCTTGCTTTTATCGCCATTGGACAGGGTAATCCCCAAGGCGGTTTGGATGGGAGTCGGTGCGTGTCCTCCCAAAGTGGGGGAACCAAAGATAAAACCGACACTTTTTTCGATCGCCGTTTTGATCTCTTCTGGTTCAGCGGACTCGGCATTAATCGCCGTCACTGCTACTGCCGCTTTCGTGATCCCCATGGCGATCGCTTGAGCGAGGGTGGCGGTGTTGCCGTAGGCACTAGCATAAATCAGGGCGATTGTCAACTCTTGGGACTTTTGTACTGCTAACCATTGTTGATAGGAAAGGGTCAATTCGTGCATCCCGTAACGCACCAGAGGACCGTGACCAACGGCATAAAATAAGGGCGATTTAGCGGCTAATTTCTCCAAAGCGTTGCTAATTTGGCTGGCATAGGGAGCCATGAGACAATCAAAATAATAACGCCGATCTTCGTTATAAACGCTCCAACCCTCATCAAAAATTTGGTCGCCACAAACGTGCGCTCCGAATAATTTATCGGTGTAGAGAATATCGGTTTTGCTATCGTAAGTACAGAGTTGATCGGGAAATCTGGGGTTAGGAGTGGGGATAAATTCTAATTGATGGTTTGCTCCTAAATTTAATATTTCTTCCCCCTTGACAACCAACAGATTTAATGCTTCGGTTTCGAGAATTTTTTTCAGGGAAATTGCCCCCGGATTAGAACAAACAAAAGTGACTTGAGGCGCGATTTCTAAAAGTGCCTTGAGGGTGACGGCACGATTGGGGTTAACGTGACCGAGGATAATATAATCAATAGTTTTCGGATCGATTCTTTTAGTTAAAGCCTCTAAAAATATGGCCGAAAATGATTCCCCCGGTGGATCAAAAAGAGCGACCTTTTCACCTTTAATCAGATAACTATTGGCGGTGGTTCCCTTTTGTAATCCATATTCGATCTCGAATTTTAACCGGTCCCAAGTGCGGGAACGAAAGACAAAAGTATCGACGGCAATCGGTGCTACTTGTACATCTCTCGGTTTGACAATTGCATTATTCATAATCTTAGTTACCAGTTATCAGTTAAGTAGTCAATTAGTTAAGCGGCAACTTGAGGCTGTCATCATTTTTTATTAGGCAAGTTTGGCATTAAAGTCAACACTTGATTTTTGACTAAATACAGCCTTTTATCGCTGGGGACGAGTGGGGAAATTTACAGGTTAAGTAGGGAGGTACAATTATTTGTAGGATGGGTTAGCGGTAGCGTAACATGATCGGGGGTTGGGTTTCATGCTTCAACCCAACCTACGTTCTAGGGACGAGTGGGGAAATTTACAGGTTATCTTGCCAGCCGGAAGGACATCAATATCTAAGGTACACTATCTCCGGGAAGAAACCTAGCTTCTAGCAATTTGTTCGCGGGTAAGAATACTCCTCTGGGGGGATTTGCCAGTCTATTGAGAAATTCTAAAGGGAAGGTGATCCCCAGAAGGGAAGTGCTAGTCTGAGGGAAACCCTGCTCTTTCCCTATCAGGCAAAGTTTTTATGAGCTATCAGCACTCGTCTTTTGACTGCACTAGCGCCAATTTTGAGAAAGCCGCTTTGAGTCATTTTCGCACTCTTGTGGCTTTTTTACCGGATAATTGCCGTGTTTACCGACAAACTTGGGAATTTTCTACGGTTCTCTGTCTCGATTTTCTAGCCTGTTTGCCGGGACTAGCAATCACTCATCAAAATTTCGCCCATCTAGTTAATGTGACACAAGAACTGGGTTTAGGTCAAGCAATTATTTTGAAAGTAGGCAATAAAATCGTTGAGTGGCATCGTTTAAGCTAAAATCTCAATTTTCGACCATCCCAACATTCTAGAAAAAAATCGGCTCTCTGTGTTCTTTGTGTCTCTGTGGTTTATCTTTAACGCTTATAACTACCTCTTACCTCTGGGTGCATCTCATTTTTGCACTCTCAAGAATTAATTATGCAAGAACTCTATAGTAGGGTTGATTCATGAATCAACCCTACCCAAACCCTGGAGCGCATTAGTTTTTCGGTGGGATGCTTACAGGCAGCTGCTGATATGTCTGTAATAATTTAAGGGTCACTGATAATTGCTGATTGTCGGTATTTCTGCAAATGTGAGATGAACCCCTTGCCTCTTGCCTATCCTAACCAAGAAGTTAATTTTGTCCTATCTAGAACTGTTTAAGTTTAGAAAAAGCTCCGATAATTTGACCGAGGCTAATACCACCATCATTAGTGGGAACAGTTTGCTGCCAGTAGGGTTGAAATCCTGAAGCTTGTAGGCGATTAATTGTTCTTTCCGTCAGATAACGATTTTGAAAACAGCCTCCCGTCAAGACAATTTTTTCTCTACCTATTTTCTGAGCAATTTCTACAATAATCTCACTTAAACTATTATGAAACTTAGCGGCAATTATGCCGATTTGTACTTGTTTTTCTAAATCCTCAACAACTCCTAAAATTATCTGATTCCAATCAATAACTATGGGGGAGTCAGCGGATAAAGAAAAATGATAATATTCCTCGGTTTTAATGCCATCAAGGGCAAATTCTAACTGCATTGCTGCCTGTCCCTCAAAACTTAATTGATAACATAAACCTAGAATCGCCGCCACACCATCAAACAAACGCCCGACACTAGAAGTTAAAGGACAATTAATTTTTTTTGTTAACATTTGCCTAAAAATCGACCATTCCTGTTCACTAAAAGCTGATTTTATCCTATCGGTATTTTCCATAACTTCTAGTAATCCTAAAGCCACTCGTCTGGGTTCTTTAACCGCTTTTTCTCCTCCAGGTAATAGCCAGGGTTTAAAATGGGCGACTCGCTGCCAAGAATCGGCAGTGATATGGATAAACTCTCCCCCCCAAATTGTGCCGTCTAAACCGTATCCTGTTCCATCCCAAGCAACCCCTAAAACTGGAGGTTGTAGCTGATGTTCTGCCATGCAGGATAAAACGTGAGCGTAATGGTGTTGAATGGGAATAACGGGCAAATTTAAGCTATAAGCGTACTTGGTTGCTAGATATTCAGGATGAGCATCACAGGCAATAACTTCGGGTGCAAACTCGTATATTTTTTTTAAACTATCGAGAATATTTTCAAAGTGATTGACAGCATTAACTGTATCTAAATCGCCGATATGTTGACTAATAAAAACTTGATTTTTTTGGTAGATAGCCACGGTATTTTTAAAATAACTTCCCACGGCCATAATCGGGGGAAAATCTCCCTCATTAACTTTAACTGGAAAGGGAGCATATCCCCGCGCACGGCGCAAAATCATCGCTTTTCCCGCCATTTCCCTGATAATAGAGTCATCCACTGGTCGAAGGATGGGACGATTATGAACTAGAAATAAATCGGCGATAGTTACCAATTTTTCTAAAGCTTCTTTTTCGTCGATACAGATAGGTTCATCGGCTAGATTACCACTGGTTGCCACAATCGGAAAGCCTAATTCTGCTAATAAAAGATGATGTAGGGGAGTATAGGGTAACATGACTCCTAGATAGGGATTACCCGGAGAAACGGCAGCAGAAAGATAATTTTTTCTTTGTTTAATCAGGACAATTGCCGCAGCAGGAGACTGCAATAATTGCGATTCTAAAGAAGAGACATAACCATGCTTTTTCACTAACTCAAGATTAGGATACATCACGGCAAAAGGTTTATCCGGTCGCTGTTTACGTTGTCGCAATTTTTGCACTGCTTCCGTATTTCTTGCATCGACAACTAGGTGAAATCCTCCTAATCCTTTGATCGCTATAATTTTTCCCTGTTGAATTGCTCTAGCAGTGGCGATTAAAGCTTGATCTTTTTCCGCTAATACAGTTCCTTGACTGTCTAAAAGACTGATTTGGGGTCCGCAACGAGGACAGGCATTCGGTTGGGCATGAAAACGGCGATCTAGAGGGTTTTCGTATTCCCTTTGACATTCGGGACACTGATTAAAATCTCTCATGGTTGTGGCACTGCGATCATAGGGTAAACTCTCGATAATACTGTAGCGAGGACCGCAGTTAGTGCAGTTAGTAAAAGGATAGCGATAACGACGATTATTTGGGTCAAAAATATCGGCTAAACAATCGGGACAAGTGGCTAAATCGGGCAGAACAATTGTATTTTTTTCACCGCCGCTGCTCTGGCTTATGCTAAAGTTTTGATAACCGATAGGATTTAACCATTGAGTCTCAATATTTTCAATTAGCGATCGAGGGGGTTTTTCTAAAGATAATCGAGTCAAAAAAGTTTCTAGTTTTTCTCGATCGCCCTCGACTTCAATAAAAACTCCCGCTGCTGTATTATTCACCCAACCCGTTAGGTTTAATTCCGTTGCTAATCGATAAACAAAAGGACGAAAACCGACCCCTTGTACTGCTCCGCGCACAATTAAAGCTAATCGCTGATCGGATTGAATGCTCTGATTATTCATAAATAATTTAACGGGGAAATTATCAAATCTATCCCTGATTACTTTTCCCGTTATACTAAACTTTCACTAATCACCCGACAGCATTCTTCCACACTTGCCCTTTTTTCCATAGCTATCACTAAAGCTTGATAGGCAGTCTGTTGTTTTTCTAAAAGAGTTTTTGCCTGTAATAAACTCCAGCGCTCTTTTTGAGCATAATTATTCTCAGGAACCCCCGCTAATTTTAAGGCCGATTGCAGATAAAATCGATCGCTTTCTCCCCCCTCCGCTTTACCATAAACTAAGGTTTCGGCAGCAATTCCCGCCATCCACACCGTAGAAATTCTCTCTAAAAAAGCCGGAAAATCGGTAAAGTTCTTGACTTTTTGCTCTAAATCTGCTAGTTCAAATTGAACACCGCCGACTCCCTCCTGGCCTTGACGAAAGGCTTCCCAAGCGGTCAAACTATAACTGGCGATCGGAATGCCCAAAATATAAGCGGTGAGAAAATGTCCGGCTTCGTGGTGAATAACTCTTTGACGGTGTTTACTAGGAGAAAGAGCATCCAGTAGTAAAGTCACACCCCGGTTATTAAAGGTGAGAGTATCGACGGTAACTAATCCCAAGAGGCTAAAAGTAGCTAAAGCGGGGACAAAAGGCGAAATAGACAGCAAAGGAGTGACAAATACGGAAAGAGTGATCGAAAAAACGGTAATTGCGATCAGATTTAAAGCTGTCTGTTCCATAAAAATTAATAAAAAGATACAAATGCTTAATACTATGTTACATTGCCTAGTTTTATTTTCCCCGAATCAACCAACCAATTACCCCACCCACAAAAGCAGTCACATCCATACCTCCCAAATTTTTTCAGCTAAATCGGGAATTTTTCCCACGGATGCCTCGATGAGTTTCACTCTTTCATTTAAACCGGTGATTTTTGCGTCTAAAGTCCTGATTTCTCCCTTAATTTCCGTCTGTCCTATCTCTAAGACCTGAATTTCTCTTTTGATCTCTCCGACGCTATTCTCGATCGCTTTTTGTCCATTCTCCAGAGAGGTTAAACGAGTTTCGATCGCTTTTTGTCCATTCTCCAGAGAGGTTAAACGAGTTTCGATCGCTTTTTGTCCATTCTCCAGAGAGGTTAAACGAGTTTCGATCGCTTTTTGTCCATTCTCCAAAGAGGTTAAACGAGTTTCGATCGCTTTTTGTCCATTGATAATCAGATTTTCTAACCTTTTTAGGTCATTTTCCGTAAAAGCCGTCATCAGCTAAACTCCTAATAGATTAATTTTTTCTCGTCTTGAGATTGAGTCGATCGTTGACTAATTTAATTATGGAGTCAAAATCAAACTGTTACCCATTGATAGTTCTAGGTTCGATGCCGCAATAGGGATTTAGGGTGATAGGCAAATTTCCCCCACTTCCCCACTTCCCCACTTCCCCTTTACCATAAATAAACATTATTGTTTTCCTGTATGGATAACTTTTATTGATGAACATCGATCGCACTATGGAAGGGGCAATAGGGATTTAGGGTGATAGGCAAATTTCCGCTAAATCCCCCACCTCCCCACTTCCCCACTTCCCCATCTCCCCACTTCCCCACTTCCCCATCTCCCCACTTCCCCACTTCCCCACTTCCCCTTTACCATAAATAAACATTATTGTTTTCCTGTATGAATAACTTTTATTGATGAACATCGATCGCACTATCCAAGAGGCAATAGGGATTTAGGGTGATAGGCAAATTTCCCCCACTTCCCCACTTCCCCATCTCCCCTTTCCCATAAATAAACATTATTGTTTTCCTGTATGGATAACTTTTATTGATGAACATCGCTCGCACTATCCAAGAGGCAATAGGGATTTAGGGTGATAGGCAAATTTCCGCTAAATCCCCCACTTCCCCACTTCCCCACTTCCCCATCTCCCCACTTACCCACTTCCCCACTTACCCACTTCCCCACTTACCCACTTCCCCACTTACCCACTTCCCCACTTACCCACTTCCCCACTTCCCCACTTCCCCACTCCCCCACTTCCCCAGACTCCCTACTCCCGTCTCCTGTCTCCTGTCTTCTAAATTCTGCTGTATTGTTTCCCCTCATGAATATCGATCGCACTATCCAACTAGCTCATCAATTAGCGGACGCTTCTGGAGAGATTATCCGGCGCTATTTTCGGCAGCCTGATCTAGAAACCGAGACAAAACTCGATCAAGTTTCCTCAATAGTAACAATCGCCGATCAAGAAGCTGAGGAGGCAATGGTGGCAATTATTCGGCGAGAATTGCCTGAAGATGGGGTTATTAGGGAAGAAGGAGCCAATATTCCCTCCCAAAGTGGTCGTTATTGGGTATTGGATCCGATCGATGGCACATCCTCTTTTGTCAAGGGATTACCGATTTTTGGGACTTTAATCGGCCTAGTGGCAGAAAATCAACCGATTTTAGGAATTGTCGATCAACCGATTTTAGGCGATCGCTGGTTAGGAGTGAAGGGAAAAGCGAGTCTTTATAATAACCAGATGATTGTTAATCCCTACCGTCAAGATCGGGAACTTGTCTTAAAAAATGCCTGTTTAGTCTCCACCACTCCCTTAATGTTTATCACAGAACGACAACAAGCGATCGCTCGTCAGCTGCAAAGCGTCTGTAAACGTACCGCTTTTGGGGGTGATTGCTATAACTATATGATGTTAGCCACTGGCTGCACTGCCATGCCGATGGTAATCCTAGAATCAGACCTAAAATACTACGATTTTTGTGCTTTAATCCCGATTATTGAAGGTGCGGGCGGAATAATTAGCGATTGGTCAGGTAATCCCCTAAAAGCTGATTCTAGCGAAGTTTTAGCCGTCTCTAATTCCGGTTTATGGCGGCAGGTTTTAGAACAAATCAGCAGAGTGGGTTAGTGCGAATAGCAAGATAATTAGTCAACAGCTAACCCACCCCCGCGGCAATTAAACGGTGGCTAATTGAGGTTGGGGACGTTTGCTGTTACGGATACCTTCGATCGCCGCCGCGTAATCGGGGGCATTAAATACCGCCGAACCTGCTACAATCGCATTAGCGCCCGCTTCGAGAACTTGCCAAGTATTAGCCGGTTTTAAGCCGCCATCCACTTCAATCCAGGGATCCAAGCCTTTTTCATCGCAGATTTGGCGTAATTGACGGATTTTGGGGACAACTTCCGGGATAAAACTCTGGCCACCAAAACCGGGGTTAACGCTCATAATTAGGACTAAATCGCACAAATGCAGCACGTATTCGATTAAATCTAGGGGAGTGGAGGGATTTAATACCACACCCGCTTGTTTACCGAGTTCGCGGATTTGGCAAAGAGTACGATGGAGGTGGGGAGAAGCATTATGTTCAGCGTGAACAGAAATAATGTCAGCACCCGCTTTCGCAAAGTCAGCCACATATTTTTCCGGTTCCACGATCATTAAATGCACATCTAAAGGTTTTTTCGTATAGGGACGAATAGCGGAGACAATCAGGGGTCCAATGGTGATATTCGGGACAAAACGACCATCCATCACATCAACGTGAATCCAATCGGCTCCTGCCTTATCCACAGCCTCGATATCGGCTCCTAATTTACTAAAATCCGCCGATAGGATCGAGGGAGAGACTACGATCGACTTCGAGCTTCCGTTTTGGGTCATGGCTAACTATAGAATTTCGTGTTTATATTTTCGTAACAATCTTATCAGCAATCAGTGATCAGTGATCACTAATCGGATTTGAGTTTTCAGTCGGGGTAATCCCAGAGCATTTTGTATAAATTGTAACAGACAAAAATTTTTAATTGTTGTAAAGCAATAACCGCTACTGACAATCAATCATTTCTACTCTAAAATAAAAGATATTGCAATCCCTGTTAGGGAATTTCTCAGAAACTTGAGGTATATAAGTGTGACCTAATCACAGTTTCGCATTTAACCTTCATAAGATGGAATATGAATATCATTGACGCTTTAAATCTCAAAAACCCCCAAGATTACCCCTCTAGAGAAGCTTATCAGCAAGACGTTGTCAAAGCGGTACAGGTCTTAATGCGTTTAGGTATTATGGATAGTCCCTCGGCCGATTTAACCGCTTCCCTAGACTCTATCCTTGAGAAATTACAAGAGGATGAACTGGCTATCTACGGTAGAAAACGCAGTAAACAAGAAATTATCGCCGATTTAAAGCAAGTTAATAGTGAAATTGCCGAACTCGATCGAGAAATAGCTGACTTAGAATGGCAAATTGCGCTCAAAAAAGCTGAAATATCTGTTAATGAGGCATCTTAGGTTTTTATCTTGATTCTGTTTCGGTTTCTCCAAACTGAGCGCAATAATCATCCGCACTAATAAACTTCATCGTGAGTCCCAATTGACTCTAAAAGAATTGCCTGTTTCTGCTCATATTCAACGAATTTAAAGACAATTCTTAAATTATAGCCCAAACTACAAGCGTAAGAGTCTTTAAGCTCCCCTTTTAATTTGTGTGTTCTTAATCGAGGTTGAAATGGATCTACGGATAATAAAGCTAAAGTTTCTTGGATATTTTGAACTAAAAAAGCCTGTTTTTTCACAATTTTTCGAGCATTTCTAATAAATATATTCGAGCGTAATAAAACAAAATTCACGCAAGGATTTCCTCCATGATTTGTTCAGGTGTCAGGGGTTGACATTGACCTTGTGCAAATTCTTGTTGAGCTTCTTGAACATCTCTAACCAACTCTGTTCTTTTTTGATCTCGAAGACGATTCTGTAAGATATGAATGAGATTTTCTTGATCTTCAAGGGGAAGTTGCTCGGCTGCTTCTAGAATCTCTGCAAAGGTTGTTTGTATTGCCATTTTCTTAAGGGGCGATCAATTAAACTATCTAGGGTTTACAATCAAGGCTAAAAATAGCGAGAGTTACCGCATAACCATTTATTATATCGACATTTTTTGTCTAGTCAACTATTTATAACTAACTAAGTAGGGAGGCACAATTATTTGTAGGATGGGTTAGCGGTAGCGTAACCCATGCGGGCGTTGGGTTTCATACTTCAACCCAACCTACGTTCTAATCAATTAAGTCTCTTACCAGATAAGGATTTAGTCGATTTATGCCACCCTATAGAACCATACCAAGTAACGAAGAACCCATTTTTGGCGTTGTCAAATTGAAAGATGCTCCGAATCAGCACCGGAACTGAAATTACTTTGATAGGAAAGATTACATGGCATCTTGACAATTAGTGTTTAATGAACGAATAGTGCCGATAGTTG
>NZ_SFBV01000055.1:0-18460 GCF_007095585.1 Microcystis sp. M_OC_Ca_00000000_C217Col | reverse complement strand
GTGCAAGGGTATTTTAGCAATTTTAGCCGTTTTCTGTCCCTTTTTCTTGACTTTTTGGGAATTTAATATGGCTGTAATCCTTATATCATAAGTATTTCACAGTTATTCAGCAAACCCTACCTAGTTAATAGGTTTTTAAGAACCAATAAATCTCACTTTTTCTACTCCTTCAATCATCTCTAAAGCCAATTGAGCAGAGGTAAATGAGCTACTATTTTTAATAGCTATAGCTAGGTTGTTAATATTGATGACCTTTTTATTTTCATCCCTCCAAGGAAAAACATGAGAATCAATGTTTTTACCACTTCTCAATTGTTTGTAGGTTTTCTTCTCATCATCCAAGTCTAGTCCGAAATGTAAGGTTTCTGGTTTTTGGTGAATATCTAATGTTTTGATTTCTCCCTTAAATAAACAGATTAAAACATTAGCAGAAAGACGTTCCATCCGTAGTAATTCAATCTTGTTTATATCATCTTCATTATAACCATCAACGAGTAAACCCGGCCAACCTGACACCACATCTGAACGGAGTAAAAAACCAGTTACTATGGGGTAATTGTTAACAGCAGGATTTGTTTTATTTTCTTGATCCTGTTTATGATCTGATGTAGTTACTCGACCAATACTAAAGGCTCCATCTAATAGGCATTCTATCCAAAGGGAATCAAGATAGAAGAAACGAATTGATTCTACAGGTAACATAAGTTCATCAGGAACCAGATAATTAAAAGGTACACCTTTAAGAAGACTTAAATCTTCAAACCAATTATAAATACTCTCAGGAAGTTCTGTATTAGGTTGATTGTAAACGGGTAAATGAGTTTCGATATTTTGTAAGCTTTGTCTATGAGTGCGTTTCCAATTATAGAGACTAACGGATAAATTTTTACTCTGTAAAGCGAGTAATCTTCCTAATTCCCAAGCAGCAGAGTATGAAACATCAAACATACCATTATCAGGATTATAGATGATTAATTCATCTGCTGTACGAATGGGTAAAGTGATGTTATTGTTAGGGTTGTTTCCTGTGATCAAAGGACTATGATACCAAGAGAAGGTTTTCCCTCCTTGTCGTAAAAAATGGGGTAAGGGAACATAACCCATAGATAGATATTTTTCGGCTTCAGTATTATTAACTTGTGGCAATCTTAGGGTACTAGGTTCTCGGTTAAGATGGATCAAAAGTCCTTTAAAACTTTGCTTTTCATCAATACAAGAAAAACTCCAACTTTTTAGGCTAACTAAACGAATATTATCATTATCTCCTGCTCCCTGAAAATCAAAACCGTTATTATTATAACGTCCTTCTAAAGAAACCAGATGGACGATACTTCTGCCACTTTTTTGAGGAAGTCTATTACAAATAATAACGGCTAATTCATCGCCGATTAATTTTCCTTGAGCATCTGTTCCTTGACGAACATGAGCAAGATAAGTTAAGTCTTCTTTAGGGGGTAAAATTTTTTCTAATAACTGTTTTTGGACATCAATAATTATTACTTTATCGTCTTCATGTTGTCCACTTTCTAGGGTAAAATTGGGAAATTTAGCGGGATAACTATTAATATTTTTTAAGGTTTCTAGGGTAATAATTTGAGTTTCTGGTGCTTCCGTTTCTTCAAATAATAATAAAGCTAACCAAGGAGTATTATTATTATTACTAATAGATTGACGTTCCCAAGGTAAGGTACTACGGTTTAGGATAATATGGGGTAAAACATTGGAATGTTCTCCTAAGCTACCATCAGGGGGAAATACAGCGTGGATGTCTGTAGGTTTTAAGTCAAATCTTTCTGCACCTACAGAAAATTTTCTAGTAATCTGAAAGGAGTTATTTGCTGTAATTTTTTCCTCTTTTATTTCTTGTGTAAGAGTAATCTCATAATCACCATCTTTTAAAGCTGGTTGATGATACTGAATAAATTCAATTTTAGTGGGTTCAGTTGTGGTAGTTTCTGGCATTTTTGACTCCTTTAATAATAATTAATTAACTAAAACTCCAATTTTAGGTAAACCTAAGAAATGATCGGCAATTGTTGCACTGAGATCAATTTCTTCACTGTTTAAATTTAGTGCTTTTAGTAAATTATCTCTGGTGTTGTTGACTGCGTTATCTACAATAGTGCTACTAATGTCTTTAGTGGTTTCCTCCTGAAAAGTGCCAATTGTCTGCCAATGATAAGCATTATCAATCGAAACAGGGCTAAATTGTAATTCACTGCGATTAATGGCTTGAGTTGCCCCCAGTTCTGGTTGTTTTTTAGGTTTAATTTCTAATCCAGATAGGGTATTTTCAATAAATTGATTACCATTCAAACTAGGGTTTAAAGATTCGCCCCAAAGTGCGATGGGAACTTTTTTAAATAGGGGAATACAAGTAAAATTTTTGTCAAATTCTGCTGAACTTAGAGACTTGCCATCTCTAGTTATACTAATCGTTAAATCTGAGGTTAATTGCTCCGATTTGACTTCCATTGGACTGATGCCAAATTGGGTATTACTTGCCGCGATTTGGATTTGATCGTCTTGAAGAGTTATATCTTTAGTATAGACAGCTTTCTTAGCAGGAATGACTGAATTAGTGACTAAGCAGAAATCTTTAGGATTAATGATCCCTAAATCTGTTTTATCATCTTGATTAACTTTTCTGACTAAACCCTCTTTAACGGCAATGGTACAAATAGCATCAGCAGCAGGGAGAAAAGAGGTTTTAAACTCATTCCAGTCAATGGCTGTGGGTGCTTGCGAGGCACTGCTACCAAAGCTCACATCAAAAGAAATAATCCAAAGATGAATATGGGCAATCCCTGTAAATTCGGGTCCCCAGATGTGTAAATCTGCCCCTAATTGAACGGTAATATGCTGAGTCCCGAAAAATTGGAAAGTATAGGAAACCCCCATATCAATATAGATAGAAATATCGTAGTGATAGGGTTTCCAAGACATGAGAAAGTCTGCCCCGGCGTTGAACCAAGCACTCAGAGGACCACTATTCCAAGTAGCTTGGAGGTTTCCCCCGGCCATGATAGCGGAAGGAGTCAAGGCAAAATAAGCATCTGCTTTGAGGTAAAGTTCACTGCTAACTTGCCAATTAAGCCCAAGGCGAGGTACTTTCGGGTAATGGTCTGGGACTTTAAAGAGGGGATGATAACCCCCTAAAGTGAGGACAAAATCTCCCTCATGGACGTTAGGGGCAAACCAGCCATAAAAGGCAAATCCTCCAGTGAGATGACAAGCTTGAGAAAGGATATAAGAGTTAGGAGTAAGTTGGGCAATAACGCCAATAAATCCTTCGGCGGGCAGAAAACTGGCTTTGAGGGCTAGTTGTACCTCGGCAACTGGGGGGACTCCTGCGCCTACATTTGGGGGGGCGATGAGGGTGGCTAAACCAAGTATATTAAGTTCAAAACGATTACCAAAAGCGACGGTAAGCAGGAGAAAAGAATCAATCAGTTTAAAAGAGGTGAATTTAATGCCGATGGCGAGGAATATTTGCCCAGTTTCGGGGGGGATATAGTCTCGGAGTTTGGTTAGTTCTCCTGTGAGTCGGGCGGCTTGGTCTGAGTTAGAACCCTCAGCAGGAGGAGGGTTAACCGCTTCGGCGACAAGGGGGAAGGTGGCAATTTGGTCAATGGTGGGGACTTTGAGGGCGCGGTTATAGCCAAAGCCGGCGGCTAATCCGGTGACGAAGAAGAAGGAGGGGCCACCGATGGGGTAGTCAAGAATGGCGTAGATAAAGAGGGAGGGATGCCCTTGAAAATAAGCATAGGACCCTATGGCGGAAAGTTTGAGGGCTTTGCCTTTGACGTTAAATTTGATAACGGCGGCACCGTCGTATTCGTCGTAGGTTTTTCCATCTTGGGTGGTGATTTTGGTTCTGAGGAATGCGCCACCAATTTCTAGTGTGTCGCCTCCTTTGTAATCAATGCCGATGCCTTTAAGGTCAAATTTGGGGTCAAATTGATTGAGGGGGGAGTTAACGGCAAGTCCATCAAGGGAGAGGGAAAGTCCAGCTAGGTTAAGACTAGCATCTAATAAAACCCAGATTTTTGAGTCTTGGTATTTTAGACCAACTCTCTGAAAGTGGACAGGCCCTAAGCTTTTTTGCAGTGTAAACCATTTGGTACTATCACTAATTGGGGTGGGAGTAGAGGAAGGGGTGACGACTGAGGGAGAAAGGTTATTATCCCGTGGGGGGGTTGTTCCTTCTATTTGACCATTATCTTTATTGATGGTGATGGGGAGTTCTAATTGTTGGATTTCGCTTCCGAGTTGAAGCGAGGGGATAAGGTCTAGACCTTGCTTAATATTGGTGGTGGGGAGTTGAATGCCTCCGTCGGTATATAAAGTGTTTAAGGCTTGTAATTCTGGGGCTGTAAAATCAGCTTTAGTTGCTAAGATTTGTAGGGAAATTTTCAGGGTTTGATTGGGAGGAAATTCTTGTCCGACTAAGGGGAGGTTAGAGAGGTTAATGCCACCATCAATATTTAAACCAAAGAGAAAGTTAGTTAAGGTTTGTTGTTTAGCATAGGCAAATAAGGCATCTTTTAGGCTTATTTCTAGTCCTTCTGGTATATCCTCTTTTAACTGAGAATCAATATAACCAATTAGGTCTTTAATTTTTATCGTCTGGTCATCATGGTAAGCGGCGAGGAATTTGGTAGAGGTTTGGTCAGTATCGAAAATGAGGGCAAATTTTAAGCTACCAATGGTGATATGTCCATCAAAGTGTTTTTGATAAGAACCGTCTAATTGTTGGGTAATATTAATTTGAAGAATTACATCAATTATTTCTTCTTCGATCTCCAATATAGATTCACAGGTAAAGTAGAAATTCTTTGTTTCAGTATTGAAATAAGTTGCTATATTTTCAACCACTAATCCCTCAATAGCTTTGGGAAAACCTTCATCTGTTATTCCAAAGGTTGTTACTAAATCTTTTATTAACAGTCCGATGGGAATTTGCTGTCCAGGTCTGGTACTTCCGGCAAAAGTCCAACCCCCACTTTCGTTGGCATTAGTCGCCAGCAGAATCAGATCTACCCCGGCAATAGTCAGAACACTGTTAATTGTAGCAAAGCTACCACCAAGGTTCTTTTCTATCTCTAGATGTAAATATTTAAGGGGTAAGATAGAAGTTCCTCCCAAGTTCAATTCCCAATCACTAGCCATCTCTATTTCAAAGGCGTATAACCCTTGTTTGATATCAGCACTTATCGCAAGGTCTAATATGGAGATGTGTGGCAGGTGAGCATTGGGGATTATTTCCTCAATGATTTGCTCTAAGGCGATGGTTTGATATAAGCCAAGTTCACCATAAAAAGCAAAGTCGGGAAAGACGGCTGAAGCGTTTACTAAACCCCCTCCCACATTAAAAGCGGATAGGAGATAAAAACGAATAGGAGTAGGATCTCCGGGACTAACTTCCCATCGTAATAATAAATCCTCAATTGTTAATGCTTTTCCTAATAAGGGTTGATTCCAGTTTGCTGTCGGACCGATACTTAAGACAATATAAGATACCCTAAGTGGACTTAGGGATAAGTGTAGGGATAATTCACGAATTTCTAGGGTACTTAATGAGTTTATTGCCAGAGGAAAGGTATCGCTATTGTTGGGTAAATGACCACTTAATAAGTTAGTAAAAGTGTCGAAACCGGGAAAAGGAATAGGTTCTGCATTTTCGATGATGAGTTGTGTACTCCCTACGGGCCAGACTATCTCTACGTTTTTAGGTGTTTTTGAGGTTCCTATGCTAACTCCCCCTAAAAAGCTAATCCCTGATCCTATATAGTTAGCATAAAGAGAGATGCTGGTATGCAAGACAAGTGAAGAAATCCCAAAACTGAAAATATCTTCATAGGTTTTAGTAAAATTTAGTTCTATCTCTAAGCGTATTTCTTCGTATTCAGGTTGTTGATTTAGATAGCCATAAAAAGGTAAAGATAAATCTTGATAACCTGCAAACTCTATTAGTGTATCTAAAAGTGGCATCTCAGAAAGTGCTATCTCTGAAACAAAATTTAGCCCCTGATGGATTTTACTAATATTTAAGGTAGTATCTAGTAATGTGAGATAGGATTTTGGGGTTTGATCTTTCTGAAAATTGTGGGAAGAAAAAACCAGTACCATCGGCTTATCAGCGGGAAATCGTAAGTCGTAAAAAAGTGAGGATTGATTACCCGCATCTGGACCTAAGTTGCCAAAATTAGTATAATCGGGAAGGTCTGGATAAGACCAAGAAAAATCCCAAACCTTCGGGAGAGTGGCTTTTAGTAGGTACTCTAACTGACCGTTATAGACAAAAAAAATGCCTTCGACAGCTTGCAGTCTTACCCCCAGTAATGAAGGGATTCTTGCTTGAAAATATAGGGAATCATCCGTTTCTGCAATGGTTTGTTTTACTGCCTCAAGTTGTAATATTTCTCCAGAAAAGGCTTGTTGAAGTTGATTAGCTAAAGCTGAACCGATGGCATTCTGATCCAGTGTTAAATGACCTAAGTTGAGTTGGTTTTTGATAGATTGAAGGTTGGGATTGATCATATAAATAGGTTTGTTTTTTAATGGGATAGATTGATTTACAGTTTCTTAGCATTTGAAACCATACTTTGTTGTTTTTTTAATCTTTTCTTTTCATCCCCAGGTAAAGTTGCTTTTTCTTCTTCTGTTTCTTTAATCTGTCTCTTCAGGCTTTCGACTTGTTCCCCAATGCTGTCAACTTCCATTTTAGGGTTCGCCTTCTTAAGTTCTTCTTTCATGACCCCAATTTTCGTTGCTATATCTTTCTGAATTTTCGATATTTCTTCAATAGTTTCTGTCAAATAATTAATTTTTTTCAACAAAACTGAATCTTTAATAATCAATTTAAGTTGGCTTTGATTTTGCTGTTCTACGGTCATATTTTTAGAATCTTCTGCAATTTTATGGTCAATAGTTATTTGAGATTGAATGTCAGTATTAGCATTTTTAAGCAATTCTTGTAGCATATTGCAATTTTCCTCTAGTTGCTCTAGATTTATGTTTGCAAAATTAGGATTAGGGTTTGCTAGAATTCCCTTTATTTCGGATATTTTTTGTTCTATTTGTTCTGCAAACTTGTCTATTGACTTCAGATTATTGAATATTTCATTTAGTTTTCGATCTAAATCTAAAACTCTGCCGATAATCCCCGCTTCTTCCTCGCTAGGTAGCAGTTTTTCTACACGGCTTTTAATTTTTTGCTTGTACTCAGACTCTTTACCCATTGCTATATACAACGCTCTTTCTACCATGTAATCAAGGATCTGGCATTCATGTAAGTTTATGCTTTCACTTTGAGCATCGTAGATGTGGTCAAACACCTTTTTCCCATCATAATAAAGCTTGTAGCGCATCCAACGGGCTATTGGTAGATACATGAAAAAATGTTTTTCCAAATTGTGCCGGAACTGGAAAAGCTGTTTCTTTTTATCTAGATTAGTAGCAGAATCGCTAATTGCATCTGACAATTTCTTAAAAGCTGTTCTAAGAGCCTCATCATCTATGTTACCAGAAGCATTTGTTTTAAATTTTAATCTATATTCATCTGGGGATACATTAGGAACTTTTTCAAAGAATTCGCTTTGTTGATTTTTTACCGTATGATCTGTAACACCAGTCAATAAAGTTTTATTTAATTTGTCTTGCGTATAACTTACTCCTGTTACCCATGTACCCGCATTCGGTATCAAATAAGCCGTAATTCGGGCTTTTAATTTACTTCGTTCAACTTCTTTAAAATCGGTTTTATTTTGACTGACGCGACGTTGACCAGTTTCAATCGCCAGTTGTTCAGTGTTGCAGTGTTTACTACCAGAAACAAAATTACCCAATTCTTCTGGACCGCCATCCCCATGACCAAACAGGTGACACCATTCTTGATCGGTTTTTAAACTAGAAGCATCAACAGTAGCATTTGCATTTAGTTCATTATCTTTGCGCCATTGCTCCTTAACAGCATTATCATTAAGCTGTCCTAGTACATATTTAGCAAAGGAGGTAGCCGATAATTTAGAATCAGTTATTTTAGGCGTGATATTACTGGCTTTCATCCCAGGATATACATGAAAATTACTCAAGGCTTCTGCCATCGTTTTCCCCGCATCTACTCGTTCATTTTCGTTAACACCTAAAGTGAGATCTTCTCCAACAGCGTTGAACTTTTTCCAGACTCGGTAGCCAGTATTGTCTAACTTTACAGATATTTCAATTTCTTTGATATCAAATTTATAATCATAACCAGGAATGCTCGGATTCGTAACGCGAGGCGGAAATGGGTCTTTTAGAGGCTTATTTCTCTTAGGTTCTGACGGATTAAATGTTTTATAATATTGAATCAAACTATTTATACTACCAATGACAGGATTCTTAAATCCATCTTTTTTGACTTTGTCGTAAGGCCAATTAGTAGGGTAGAAAGCATCAGATGTGTTAGTTGTGCGGTTTTGTTGAATTTTTGGACGATTAGCTGATGTTACTAAAAACTCTGGATTTAATTCAAACAAATAACTCCATAATTTTGCTAAGGGAAAATTTGCATCTCCATCAGGCAAATTAATTAACCATTTATAGTTTACCTCATTCACCCTATCGGCACGCATAGGATAGCCACTACTTCCACGCCCTCCCTCGCTTATATTTACGGCGGAGATATGCCCCATTAAAGTTCCCCCGTTATCGTGGTAAAAACAGTGATAGTTTCCCTTAGGAAGCTCGCAAGCCGCCTGATGTGCTAAGTCTTTAGCTTTTTCTGTTTCTTTATCATTTCTTTCAGTATCATCTTTTCCATCATCCTTTTTGAAATGAATTCTGTTCTTCAACAAGTTACTCTCTGTTTTCAACTGAAAGACATTTTGTATAGTTTTAGTTACAGTATTCTTCCCCTTCTCCTTATCACCCAACTTATTGATTTGACCTCTTAATTCCCACAAATAACGATATTGCTCATTTCCTTTTCCTAAAAAATATTCAGCGTCTTCGTTATCACGCTCTTCATCTTTATTTTTTATTTTTTCATCATACTTGTAAGTTCGCTTTATCTCATAATCATTAGAACCATCTTTTTTTCCGTATTTATATCTTTGGGTATCTTCACTATTATCCAGAAAAAGCAATCTAGCGTTAGGATTTACATAAACACCGTAATATAAGTCAGTGCCATTTGTATAAGATCCCTCTGGGCTGATAGCAATGGCTGGCACGATTAAGGTTTGATCCTGAAGGGGTTTTTCATTTGTTATCCAGTGTTTTCCTCCTATCTTATTACCTGTACTATTATCAAATCTTACAAAAATTTTATTGAGCAAATTTGCATTTACAATGCGTAATCGGTTCAGTATTGTTTGATTGTCAGCACTATCTTTTACCTCATTGTCACCTTCGAGCCATTTCCAGTAGTATTTATTTTCTTCATCGGCTATTCGAGCTAAAAGTGTGTCAACATCTTTAGAAAGATGGGTGTCTTGTAAGATATAGCCAATGAGGCAATCATTGAAGTTGCATTCCTTTCCCCAGAACTCTTTCATTGAAGTCTCAAACTCCGAAGATATTTTTTCGTTCCTCGTGGGTTCTGGTTCGTTTTTAGGCTTAAAATCGGTTTTAAGCTTAAAAGTTGTTAAAGCCGCTTTGAGTATAGATTGATAGTAATCTGTTATGGTAAGCGTTTGTGTGGTATTAATTGTAATGACATTAATAACATTGTCTTTAAACTCAACTCGATCATCTGTTTCGATTTTTATAGCTTGGAAGTTTCCCATGATTTGACCTACCTGTTAATAGATTAATAAATTGTGAAGAAGATTAAGATTTATCTGCGATCGCTTTTGATTTTCTCTTTTAGGGGGGATGGGGTGCGATCGCTTTTGATTTTCTATTTTCATAGAATTATTCCCTCTTTACGAATATTCCTAAGCAAAGGACCAGAACGATGAATGAATCGGTATTCATCCATAAATATACAACTGATTACCGAATCTTTTTCTAAAGATAAACTGGCTATAATGGAGCCAGTTTTTTCAATTTCTTCACTGGCATTTACTTCTCCTTTGAGAACCACTAAGACATCAATATCAGAGTCTGGATGCGCGTCACCCCTGGCCTGAGAACCAAACATGATCAACTGTTTAAGGCGATCACCGTAATGATTTTTTAATTCTCGTTTCAGTCGAGCGAGAATGGTTTTTAGGGTATCATTGACAATCGTTAATGTCATGCTTAATCATTCTTTTAGGGTAGGGGTTGAATTAGGAGGGTGCTGCCCTCGGCAGCTCCCTTCGATACGCTTTCCGCATTTTAACATAGGACTAGAATAAAGAGCGATTATTTCAATATCTTTTAATTTCTTAATCCGTCATATTTATGATCATAATTTTAGCAATTTGTTTGAGAATTTGCAAGATATCCTCTAACTGATTTCTCCGGGGTAAAAGCAGGGAAAAAATGTTAGAAAAGTCATATTGAGGAACGCCTTGGATCAGCATTTTAATAAACATAAATTCATCACCGTTACCTATCAAACCATAGACAGGGATTTGAGGGTTAGGATTTGCCATCATGTAAGTCATTATTTGCGGTAATGCAACGGGAAAAGCAATGGTAGATTTAGACTCAATGATTAACACCCACAGTTGTGGAGCAATAATTAAAGTATCAATTCTCCCCCGTAAGATTTCCTCCTCTTCTTCTATTTCTAGTTCAACACTTGCTTCCGTGGTGACA
The DNA here is from genome assembly GCF_007095585.1 of Microcystis sp. M_OC_Ca_00000000_C217Col. NCBI lineage: Bacteria > Bacillati > Cyanobacteriota > Cyanophyceae > Chroococcales > Microcystaceae > Microcystis > Microcystis sp. M_OC_Ca_00000000_C217Col. Next base: position 7,726 of record NZ_SFBV01000055.1, on the reverse strand, counting down.
TAGAAAGGTTCATCATATAAACCCGCCAAAGTTAGTAAAGGAGAAATGAGTAATTGATTGATCACTCCTTCTGCTAAAGGACTTCTCTCTCTATGGCGTTCAAATCGTCTTTTGATTTGCTCTAAGGTTTCTTTTTCTTGAGTAGTTAAATCAGGTAAGTCCTGTTGCCATTCATTAAAAAATTGATCGTTATCTGTAGCAGATAAATTAAACTTTTGCTTTAGAACAGCCAAGGTGGTGATAGTTTTAGAAATTGGGTAAGTCTGTATCATGCTTAACATAATCTTTTGTTTAGTTTATCGTTCATAATTATTCATTTAATGTAGCTCCAATCCTCCAAGCAAAAATTCGATAGCTACCTTTGAAAAAACGTTGACTTTTCCTTTCCGGTCCATAAGTTGAAGTATTGTCTGCAGCAAAAACGGCCTGTCCTGCTGTTGCAAAATCAAAAGTATTATGGTCTGGCATCAATAAATAATAACCACAATAGCTATTTTGGAAGTCACCATCATTGACTCTACGAAGTGTCGTTTTTGCATCCCATATTCTGCCATTAGTATCTTTAAAAAGAATTTGAGTAACTAATAAGAAAGTTCCTAAGTTATGCTCTTTCTTATAATTTTTATTTATTTCAACATCAAACCAACCACTATCATAATTGGCAATAAGTTGACCTAGAGAAAATTTGCCTGTGATCGCTGTATCTCCCTTTACTTTCAATTGTTCAGTCCCTGGAGTAATACCCATGCCAACCTTGCCGCGCTCATCAAACAAAATGGGTGATTTTTCTATCGTACAAATAAAAGTTCCATCCCAATAACCCGGAATATTTTCATAGCGTATATAAAGATTGGTCTGACCAGAAGGAAGAGAAGAAATGATCTTACTAATTGTTAATTCAATACCCTGTTCCTGTCGTAACTCAACGTTTTCTTCATTTTGATTAGTTATTGTCCAAGTTGGCGATTCTCCTTGAGTCTCTTTAACAATTTTCCACTCCTCTATATGTCTTGCCGTCAGTCGAAAATCTGTTCCTTGAATACCTATTCCTTGTACTTGACTTGTGGTTCCCAAAGCCCAATCTTTATTCTGCCCTTCTTCTTGAACATCAAAAGAGATAATAAACTTAGAGGCATTATCCCCCTTACTATCTGGAATCAAAGGAATAGATTTATCTTTTAATACATTAACAATTCGCAAAGTTAACTTATTTGTCGTTGTGCCATCATTCAAAATCCGATTAGAGCCTACAAAACTGACATGAAGCGGAATATTTTTCTTACCCCGATGATCGATAACACTGAGGTTTTTTTCTCGGTAATAATGAGTTAAAGTCTCTCCTTGATAAGTAAACTCTGGACATAAAAACTCAACTCTGGTTGTTCTTGCCCCTCCCGCTGCTGAAGCACTGACGTTTGGCAGGGTTAAAGTAACGACCTCATTAGCTGATAAAGTAGTATTAGTTGTTAAGAAATAGAGAGAAACTATCCCATCTGCTTGAGTAACAGGATGACTCATACTCCAATTACTTTGAGGTTTTAAAGCCAATTGCTGTAAAGATTTAGGTGATAGAGTATCAGGTCTAAATCTTAATTCAAAATGATAATTATTTTGACTGACTGCTCCACTTTTTGCCAGTAAAGTAATCCCTTGTTCTGTATTATTAGCAATTTCTAAAACCAGTTCTTCTCCCTTAGTATCATTTTCAATAAAGATAATGGACTCTTTATTGTCCCCTTCATATAAGTCAAAATCAAGAGGATAGGCAAGATTAAAAGCGGCGATCGCAGTTAAATCATCATTCATATCCTGTTTAATTTCTTCTGGGAATAATGCCTTATTATAGATGCGGAGATGAGCAATTGTTCCCGCAAAATAGTTAGCATAAGCTTCATTGCTTCCTCCTCTACGTGCTAGATAAAGAGGTGAATCATTTTGTGTTTGAGATTGGGTTGTATCATCCGTACTATTTTCTTCATGTCCATCTAAATAAAGCCGTAACTTGCTACCTTCTTTCACAAAAGCAATGTGATAAAATTGCTCACTATTAAGTTGGGTTGTGGTGGTGACAGCGGGATTATTAGAACCATCATATCTTGCTGCATGGATTCTTTGCTCATTACGCAAATATCTGATGACATAGGGATAACCTCCACTACCATTCCATTTTTCAATAATATCGTTGTCACCATTGGTTTTAAATGGTTGTTCTTTGGCTATTTTTATCCAACTGGCAACGGTAAAATCTTGATTAGTTGCAAAGTTAATGTCCTCTGAATTAGGAATTTCTATATAGTCTTGTCTTCCATCAAAAATGAAACAACTGCCAAAATGTTCATCACTTACAAATTGGGGATTACCATGACTCCTATATTGGCTCTCAGTAAAAGCTGAAACATTCTCACTTGACGCTAAGAAATTCTCAGTTAAAGCACTGCGAACTCTCTGATTACCTCCATCAGGGATAATTGTATCTAGTTTTAGATGTAAAACTAAGTCATTGCTTGCGTTACTCATAATTGATACTCCTTGGTTTAAAAAATTAGCGGGTGAATCTTGAATAAAGTTAGGGATTAGGACTATTAGGGTTTGGTGGCTCTTTTTTTAGGCTTAACTTTAACCATCCCTCTCGAATTTCTTGCTTGCCAGAGAAGATAGCATTAACATTAGTTTGACCTATTTTGTCAGCAGTTGACCATTGCTCTTTTTCTTTCTCTAACCATGACCACTGATAACCGACTTCATCAGGTAAAGCTAAATTAATCTTACCATAATCTGTCAAGATAGGAGCAGAGAAGAAAGTAATTTCTATTTTCTCTAACGCTTGTTGATATTGATCCGGGGGAATATCAATTGATTTCGTCGGTAAAATTCCAGTAGTTGCGTGAACTTTTCCTCTGGGATCGATGAGCATAGTCAACAGGGTAGGAGGAGCTTTTACATTAAGATAAATGTGCCAAGGATTGTTAGCATTATGAAATTTAATTGCAGAATGATCAACTCCCTCTAAATCACTTTGAGGGGCATAAAATACATCCTTGAGACTTCCATCATCCCCTTCCAACCAATAACCTAATAAACCATCATTTAACTGTTTATATTCCCCTAAACGAATCGGAAACTTGACCTTTTCAAAGCCATCTGTTTCTCGCCAATTACGTCTTAAATCTTGCCAAAATACTCCCCAATCTTGGTTAATAGCTGGAAGTCCCTCTAATTCCAAATTTAAAGAAGCTCTGACTAGGGCAATAGGTCGTCCCATTAACAGTGCTAAACCTTGATTTTGCGCTGAATTTTCGGGATCAATGTTTTCTAAACCACTATCTAAAGCCGAAATAAAATTAGACAAAAATTCTGCCCCCTGCTTAATAATATAGTTAATCACTTTTTGTAAATGATCATCAATTTGTAAATGATCATCAATTTTATCAACGGTGATAACCGTATTTTCTCCCGGCGCAGCTTGCCATTTTGCTAATTGATTAATCGAACCCAACGCCTTACCTTGATTATCATAGATAGCGAGACTATTATCTAAATTATTAGGCAATATCCAGCCACAAATAGGAGTAGTAGCTGGATGACTATTCATTTCCTGTTCCCCTTCAATTGCAGATAACCAACGGAAATTAATACGCGCCGGTTGTACCAAACGAGGGGGTAAAGATATCAGATAGGGACTGCCTGGAGTCGTCATCTGTTCAGGAGTGATAATATTTCTAATATCTAAATCCTTCACTTGTCCAAAAGTATCCACCAACCGTAACCGCAAAATCTTCATTACCCCTGAGCGAATTGGGTTAAAATCATTTAAAGGTTCTGGCGCACTACGGACACTTTGTTGTACCATTTCTTTTATTTCATTTGTAAAAGGCTGATAATCATTAAATCCTAAAGGATCAGCAATAGGTAACTGTAAGGTCTGTTTGTGCATCAATAAAGCCTCGTTAAACCCTCCTAAAGCTTGAGATAGACAATTTAGGCTTAAAAGATTTTGATAAGCTCTAATGGCAGTATAAATGGGGTCTTTAGCTTTTTGATCCGAGAATAGATTAGTGAAAATTAAATTAGGATTACTAGGATCATAACAGGGTTTTTGCTCATACCAAGCTTGAATGGCTTGAATCTTTTCTTGTTGGTCTAAGTTGGTCAAAGAATTTGGTTTGTCCTTATACCAATCTTGGATTCTTTTTTGGTAAGCTTCTTCTTGTTCAGACAGGTTTAGTTCGTAATATTCTTTAGCCTCATCAGGTAATTGTTTCTTTAAATAAACTTCTATTTTTTCCTTAAGCTTAATTCCGGCATGGGGTGTTAAAATACTCCGACCACTATAAACATTAGCAGCTTTAAGAACAGCCCCCTTTCCGTACTGTAAAGAAAGCTCTGGCTCGTTTTCTTTCAAGGTATAATTACCCGTAATAAACTCAGCATCATATTGATGATTATAGATGCCATGATTACAGCCATTTTGGAGGGGAAAAACTTCTACCTCCCACTCTAGTAAAAACGGATGCCAAGGTTGTTCTTCCCAAGTGTTAAAGCCAATATGTTCCCCTTTTTTATTGTTTTCTATCTGATCAATTTTACCGAGAATAGACGAAAATCCATTGAGAAAAATGTCCTCTTCCTGTTGTAAAATCTCACATTCTAACAGTCCATCATCCCTCAATCTTCCATCTTGTCCATGGCGAATGGTGGGTTTTACCCCTTCCCCCGCCATCAAGACAACTGGTTCTGTTGGTTGCCAATAACGGGAACCGGCAATAGGTTTCAGGGTATAAGGTGGTGGAGCTTTTAAAATTAGCTGAGGGAAAGAAACTTCTAAAAGCAGACGATTGCAACGGACTAATTCTTCTTCGTTTTTAGTAAAAATTAAATTTAAGGCATCTATAATTTCTCCTTGGTTTTTCCCTGCAATTTTACTGGACAAATCGGGGATTAACTGCTCAATTCTTTTAATTGGCTCTGTTTCGTTTTTAGTAAAAATTAAATTTAAGGCATCTATAATTTTTCCTTGGTTTTCCCCTGCAATTTTACTGGCCAAATCGGGGATTAACTGCTTAATTCTTTTAATTGGCTCTGTTGTTCCCTGTTCTAACTGATTAATCAATTTTTCCCAGTCTAAAATATCACTAACTTTTAATTTACACTGGGTAATATTTACTTGAGTAATCGCCTGTTGTAATTGAGTTAAAGATTTATTCAATAACTTTTCATAATTCTCTAGATCATTCAGTTTTGCCTTTAAAGGTTCAATTCCCTTCTCCTCAATATAATATTTAACTTCATCAATATCAGGATACTGAGCGGTGCTACCTTGGGGGGGATAAGCACTTAACATATACTTATACCAATCAGAAAAGAGTTGCCGACGCATTGACTCAATTTCATCGAAAGTGCAGTCATATTTCTGTTGAGAGAGATTAAGCTGATTCAGTTTAGGAGCTATATTATCGGGTAAAGTAACTTCGCTCTGAGCTTGAGCATCTTCAGCATTTGCTGTTGTAGTGTTTGTGCTTCCTAAAGTAATTGTCCATATTCTGCCAGATGAGACCGCATTAAACCCTTTTTCATGGCGTGCTTCCTCAAACTTAGCCGTTAGATCAAACTGCCGATGTTCTAGACTAGAAGATAGGGTTAAAGCTTCTAATTGATCTTCAATAATAGATCGAGAATTGTTGTCAATTTTTTGACCTAAATAAGCGGATAATGCCTCCGTTCCCGTATTTCCTACAGCCACTTCTACCGAAATTTCTCTCTCTGTATTGGTTGGAGACGCAAACTTTAAGCGGGCATAGCAAAGCATTCTTTGAGGTATTTGTTCATTGCTTTTAACGGGAATGTCCCACTTGAATTCTTCTTGTATCGCTTTGATTAATTCTTGTGTAGTTAATTGAGATTTTGATTTGATGAATTGATTGAAATAATCCTTTTCTAAGTGACGATACCACCCAATCACATCATACTGTAAACTATCAGTAGGTTGAGGAGAATAATCATCATAAAATCCAAAAACGCTGTGACAATTGGGATAAAAAGCCGCAAAAGTCGGTTCACCATAACCTACGGCAGTTAATAAGGGTAAGTATTCAGCCTTGGGATCATTTTCTAACCAAGCTTCTATAGGCAGTTTGCGACCTAAATAGCGAAATGGTTGATGATTACCATTACCATTTTTTATCTCAATGGGATAAACAATACTACCTAACTGCTCCCCTTCTCCTTCCCGATAAAGATAATCACTCTCCACTACCCATTGACGTTTTTTGCCGTTAAGAGTGCGTGTTACTAACCAGCGATTAGGAACTGATGGGAAAACTGTCTTTTTATCGCTATCTTGAATCCCTTTTGTTAAAGCATCGGGTAACGCCCAATGTAAATGGATTCCCGCTTTCAGGTAGAGATTTTGATTTTGAAAGGGTTGGGAAACAATCTCCTCGCTGATATGAGCAATATTCGGATTTACGTCTCTTTTTCTATTAAAATAAGGAACTATGCTCAAATCTGCCATCGCCTCTACAACTAGGCGATCTCTTTTCAGATAGAGAGCATCCAAATGAATAGGAATCATTAAAATACTATTGACCATGTTCTAATTAGGATTACAAGCATTTACTGTTGCTCTGATTCTAACAGGTTTAGTTTTCTAATGTTATAATGTTTAGTGTTTATTCACAAATCAGATTTATTTTTTCGGGTGCATCTCATAAGTAGGGTTGGCTGAATAAATCTAAAAACCGATGCTCTAAGTAGTTGGACAAAAGTAAAGTTAACTGTGGGGTAAGGAGTCGGTCGTCGGTCGTCAGTCCCGATGCCAAAGTTGGCACCGCCAAGCCTGAAAGTGGTACTTTTCCCTCCTGCCCCCTGCCTCTTTCAAGTCGGTCGTCAGTAAGAATTGCGGCAATTTACATTTCTTAAGATAGACAACAGAATTTATGTCAGACTACTTAACAAATATATCTTGACCACTATTCCTTGCGCGATAAACGAGCTTCGGCGGGTCTTGTTGCCAGAAAAAGTATGGGTCTTAGGAACTAGGACTCCTGCTTGGGTCGGGACAGAGCCTTGCAACCAGGAAAAAGCTACTAAGTGAGACATAATTTCTTAGTCTCACTTAGTAGAGGATGTTGGGTTTTACTTCCCGCAACCCAACCTTGTATCTTGAGAAGCAGGCAACCCGTCCCAACCTAGGTAAAAAATACCGCTTTGTAGCTTGGGTGCCTATATTCTGAAAAAGGGCTTGTACATCCAGTTCAACCGAGGTGCTTGACACCGTTAGGTAGCCACCGGAGCCACGCCGTCATCCCGAGGATACAAGCTCGAACAATCGCGCTTAGGCTTTAAACCTCCTATTCGCAAGGACGAGTATTCAAAGGGACAAAATAACTCAATCCTAGTAACGCTCTTCTGGGACTTTCGGAAATCCCTAACCGAATCCAGATTCTGAAACCCTTGGTTGACAAGTGATGGCTAACTTTTTTTCTAATAAAAACTCAAATTTAGGGTTTCTGTTAGTTAGCGATAGCTTGAAGGCTTACTCCATAAGAGAGCTAGGGTTTAGAGACTGTAAGACTTTTGCCAGACTCCCTCCAAGAGCGTTATAAACTTTGACATCCTCACCGCCGTAAACGGACGGTGATTCCCAAACCTCACGATTTAGGTTTCTGCTTCTTTCCCGAAGGATTTTTCGCACCTGCCTTAACAGATTTACTCTGTTCTGGTCTTA
>NZ_SFBV01000054.1:0-11425 GCF_007095585.1 Microcystis sp. M_OC_Ca_00000000_C217Col | reverse complement strand
TTAGCGATTTTTGTCAATTGTTTTTTATCTAGAGCGAACTAATCAATTAAGTCTCTTGCCAGATAAGGATTTAGTCGATTTATGCCCCCCTATCGAACCATAACAAGTAACGAAGAGCCTCAAATAATTGCCGATGTTCATCAAAATAACCACTCTGAAACCTTTCTAGTCCCTGTAGGAGTTTCTTCATAATAATTCTTCTGGTTTAGTTCGATCGCTATTCTAGTTGATCCTTTTAGAACATTGTCGGGCATGAGATCAGGGCAAGCGCATCTCAAACGCTATTGACAATTGGCCAATTTTGTGATCTGTTTGCCCTGTAGGCATTTCAAATGATCAGCTAAGACGCATTTTCATGTTGCAAGAGTGCCTTATTTCAACAAGCAATTTAAATGCGCGGGCAGCTTACCAGTCCATCAGAATAGTTACCCTATTTAATTGAGATGGCAAATTCTCCTCAAATATGCCTGAATCGTGTAAGTCGATCCTTGTACAGCAACATTTTTGAAGATTATCAACTACTAATAAATAATTAACTGAAAGTCCCTCCCATTATTGTTTCTATCGTTTGTTTTCGGATTTATGCAAGAGGTCTAAAGTTCATTTTGTCAAGGATTGTTAAGATGCACTTACCCTCAACTGGACCGATTAGCGATCGCTATCGGCGGCGAGATTGGTTATATCTTGTTAAGATAAGATACAGACTGTATCTAAGCAAATTTTATTCTATGGAAACTGCAACAATTTTGGGGATTTCGATCGCTGCCGCTTTGGTGGGGATTACCGTTTTAGCTCTTTATACCGCTTTTGGTCCGCCAGCTGCAGAATTAAGCGATCCTTTTGAAGATCACGAAGATTAATTCTTTAATAACCATGTAGCTATCTGCCAAGGAAAAAGTTGCTCGACGGGATCGATCGCTCTTTCTAAACCGTCGATCGATTCTTTTATTGTTAATTTTAATTGATTTTGCCAATCAATAACAGCGTTTTCTCCCTGACATTCATAAACGCGCATTACCCAACCCCGATAGGCTGTTTCACTTTGTTTGAAACTCATTAAAATTAAGTTATCGGCTGAGAATTTTAACCATTGTGCCACGGGTGGCAACTGGGTTGATCGAGAAGAATTATTAATAAAAATAACGTTGACAGGTGAGTTTAACTGCCAAGCGTGATGGACAGTTTTCGCCGGTTTCCAGTTACCTTGATGGGGATATATTGCATAGGTAAATTCTTGTTTACCCAGATCCGCCTCGGGATCGGGCCATCGGGGACTTCTCAACAGAGTTAATCGCAGTTGCTGGTTAGTAGCATCATAGCCATATTTATTATTATTTAAAAGACTCACCCCGTAGTTTGCCTCTGTATCGGTTAAATCTGCCCATTTATGCGCGTAAACTTCCCATTTTGGTGATTCTGGTTCGTGGTAACGCTTGATCGCACCACAGGCAATTTCATTGGTGGTAAAATCGCTGTTTAGCGTAAGAGGAAAAGCGGTTTTTACTAAAGTATGTTCCTGTTGCCAATTAACAATAGTTTTAATCTGGAGAATAGGAGAATCTTTTTCTAAGATATAATCTTGACAAAATTCCGAATCAGCTAAACTTCTGATCACGCGAATCTGCCAGCGCAAGGCACCACATTCTAAGCATTCGATCGATTTTAATACTGTTTTAGGTAAGGGATATTGTTGATAATTCGGATCGATATTCCAAGCGTCCCAATATTGTCCTTGATCTTTAAATCCCTGTAATTGGTTCCCCGCAGCTTGCAGGATTTCTTTTTGATTAATTATATCAAATATACTATCTATATCCCCCGTTTCTGAGTTAATAGTAACTTTAAGTAAGCCATTATCTAAAATAAATTGCCAGTTAATTAAATTTTGCTCGGCTGCTTGCTGATTGGGAACTAACCAAAATAACTTATAACCCACAGAAGGAATATTTTCAGCGATAAATAATAGCTGATTGTCGTGGGATAATTGCGAAGGACAGAGACAATTATTTAAGTCATAAACCGAACAATTGGCAGATTCTACAGCTAAAGAGATAACCTGAGATCTTTCCCAGTTAAGAGAATTAAAAACTAGAAAAGGTTTCGCTTGGGGATGGGGGGGATTAGGTAAATTAATTTGATTAGCAATTGCCTGTAAAGCTTGATGTAAAAGTGCTTCACCTGTGCTGATAACTTGCCGCCATAACTGATTGGCATCCCTAAACACTTCCGGGATCGAAGTCCCGGGAAGTATATCATGAAACTGATTTAATAAAACCTTTTTCCAGGCGGATTCTATCTCGACTTTCGGATAGGGAATCTCTAGTAAAATATTAGCCAGAGAAGACCATAATTCCCCTTGATACAAGAGTATTTCACAGTAACGATTATAGGCTTTTTGATCAGAGTGAGTGGTATAACAACCCCGATGGAATTCTAGATATAATTCATCATCCCAGATAGGAAGATTACTTGTCTCCAGACTATCCAGATAAGTTGTTGCTTGGCTAAATTTTAACTGGGGGAAAAAAGGAGATTTTTGCCAACGTTGTGCTACTTCTAACATATCACGAGTCGGACCGCCACCATGATCGCCAACACCGGGCAACCAAAAAATCTCTTTTAATCCGGTTTGCTGTTCCCAATTGAGAGCATGATCGGTCATAATAATTGGGTTAGTATCCATAACTCCGGCAACATTGGGAGGAGACATGAGGGAAAGAATTTTACTACCATCGGGAGATTGCCACCAGAAAAAACCGTGGGTAAATTTAGTCGTATCATTCCAATGTAGTTTCCCGGTTACAAAGTATTTGATGCCAAAGGATTTAAGAATTTGCGGCAATTGGTAGGGAAACCCAAAGGTATCCGGCAGCCAAGCGGTTTTAGTGATTTGTCCGAATTTTTCTTGAAAATATTGTTGTCCATAAAGCAGCTGTCGAAATAGGGATTCCCCAGAGATTAAATTGACTTCTGGTTCTACCCACATTCCGCCCAAAAGTTCCCAGGATTGCCCTTTATATGCCTCTAGAATTGCTTGAAACAGGTCAGGATGATGTTTTTCTATCCATTCGTAAATTAGGGGGCTAGAATGACCAAATATGAGGGCGGGAAAATCTTTTTGCAGGTTTAAAACCGAGATAAAAGTGTTTTGTGCCACTTGCCAAGTTTCTGCCAACGGCCACAACCAAGCCAGATCTAAATGTGCGTGACCGAGAAGATGAAAACTGCGTTCTTTGAGAGGTTTAGCGAGGGGTTGTAGGGATTGACGAATTGATTCTAGGGAGCGATTAAATTTATCTTTGTTGGTGACATTATCCCAGTCAATATTATCGAGAGTATCGGTAAAAGCTGCTAAGTTTTCAGGATAAAAAGTCTGTAGATAATTATGGAGAATGGTCAATTCATCAGCAACAAAACTAGGATCGATCGCTTGGCTATATTCATAGATTAACTGGGATTTCATCAAACCACCAATATCATGATTGGGACTGACTAAACGGAGAGTAACAAGAATTTCTTGACCAGTAGAGACAGAGTTGGAAAGTAAAATGCGCGTGGAAGAATCAAAGAGATCTCCCGCTTGGATAAATTGATTATTAATATAAATTTTGACATCTTCGGCCCACCAAGTTAGGATTAATCTCAGTTCCATTCCCTCTAAAGGATAACCGGCTAAATGTTCGGGGACAATAATTTTTTGAGTTAGATATTGAATTTGTCTGCCGGCTGGCCAAATAATGTATTGTTTTTCATTGAGGGTGACGGGTTGAATTGGGTTTCCCGCTGCTGTAGCGATCAACCAATTTTTCTGAACATCTGTGCGGGTGAGGTGAGACAGTTTAGCGATGTTGTCAAGGGGAGACATGAGCCAACAAATAAGTTAATTTTGACCATTTTAAGCGATCGAGGACTAATTGCCCTGGGGGAGAACTTGTGTTAACGCAATAGTGCTGAAGACTTACTTAGGGTTTGCGGCAAAAAGTTTTTCGGTGGGGGTAGGGTGTGGGGTGTAGGGTGTAGGGTGTAGGGTTTTACCCATTTTCAGGGGGTCAATTACCTAATTTTCAGGGAAAAAGTCCCTAAATTTCCCCCCCGATCCCTCCAATGGCCAGTACTTTTTGATTTCAAAAAAGCCTAAAAATATTATCCAACAAGGTTTTTAGATTTATTCAGCAAGCCCGACTTAATCTCATCCGCCAACGGCTGATTGAGAATGAGCAGGGAAGAAAAAGCCCGTGATGAGGATTGAACTCATGACCTCACCCTTACCAAGGGTGTGCTCTACCACTGAGCTACACGGGCATTGATCGTGGTGGGCCGGGCCGGATTCGAACCAGCGTAGGCGTAGCCAACGGATTTACAGTCCGCCCCCATTAACCACTCGGGCACCGACCCATTAATTCCACGATTATCAATCATAGCACCCTTAGCTAAAACCCACAAGTGTTTAGGGAAAAAAATTTTTGAGCCATAAAATAACTCCCGTTAAGCACCATAGATAGCACTTAACAGGAGTTTTCTGATAATCTCGAGAGAGATTAGGCTATAGATAGCACTTAACGGGAGTTTTCTGATAATCTCGAGAGAGATTAGGCTATACCTTCTTCTTGGTGAGTTTCGATCACACAGTCAGATTTGGGATAGGTGACACAGGTGAGGACATAACCCGCTGCAATTTGATCGTCATCAAGGAAGGATTGCTCGGATTGATCGATTGTACCAGATACAAGTTTACCGGCACAGGTGGAGCAAGCTCCGGCGCGGCAGGAATAGGGTAAGTCCAGTCCTTTCTCTTCAGCTATATCGAGAATGTACTCATCATCGGGAACATCAATTTCATGCTTGCCATCGGGTGTGATCAGGGTGACTTTATAGGTTGCCATCGGTTGTTCCTCTTAATTAAATGCCAGTGAAAGCGGCAGTCTCTACAATTGCCTCTCGCTCGTCGTCAGATTGAACAATGCGAACGAGTTTCATTTTTGATACTACGGGAAAATCTCCCCGACTCAGCCTTGCATTAGTAATGACAGTCTTAAATAAACTTAAAATAAAATTTACTTATATATCTAACCCAGAATTCTTGAGGATACTTGCTCGATCTCTAGATAATTTCATCCCTCTACAATCTAGCTAAACTAACCACTACTAAGCATTTGGAGCCATGATGCTAATCGTTTTTTTCGTCTTGAGCCGATTTTTATTAAATATTAATTTAACTTATGGTTAAGATAGATGTCGATGAATTGTCTTTAACCCAGCCAAGAAATTGCTTTTCGGCACTACTGCCGGTAACACATCTAGGGAAACTAGGAAAAAATCTATTGACAATCAAACCAATAAATGATATAGGGGGATAAATCCCCTGTTGCCAGGGGTAGCATCCGTTAAAACGGATGGCTAACCCTCCCTGACGATTTCTTGGTTTTCGGATTGTCAGTTTTCCAGGATCTGGTTCACTGATTACCGGTCACTAATTACTTATTAGGTTGGGGAGTCATGCGTAGATAGGGTTTGATTTCTTCAACTCCTTTGGGGAATTTGCTGCGAGCTTCTTCAGTGGGAATAGAGGGAACCACCACACAATCGCCGCCGTCGGTCCAGTTAGCCGGGGTAGCCACTTGATAGTTATCGGTGAGCTGCAGGGAGTCGATTACCCGCAGGATTTCGTTAAAATTGCGTCCCGTGCTGGCAGGATAGGTAATAGTTAAACGTAATTTTTTGTTGGGATCGATGATAAACACCGAACGTACCGTCAGATTATTGAGGGAATTGGGGTGAATCATGCCGTAGAGATCCGACACTTTGCGATCGCCATCGGCGATAATCGGATAGTTAACGGTAGTGTTTTGAGTTTCGTTGATGTCATTAATCCAACCCCGATGGGATTCGGCACTATCGACACTCAAAGCGATCACTTTCACATTACGTCGCTCAAATTCTGACTTAAGACTAGCCACCGTACCTAATTCCGTGGTACAAACGGGGGTATAATCAGCCGGGTGCGAGAACAGCACCACCCAGCTATCTCCTACCCACTGGTGAAAAGAAATCGGACCTGCACTAGAATCTTGTGTAAAATCTGGAACGATATCACCCAATTGGAGAGCCATAATTGTGTCTTCCTTATTATATATTTCAAGACAAGCAACAGTCTATGATGCCATAGGAGTGCTGTTCTTCATTGATAATTTTAGGGATTTGTAATAATTGCATTAGCCATCAGCCTTTTCAGGGATCAGGGATCAGATTTGAGTTATCAGTTCACTGATCTCCCGGCTCCCCCATCACCCAACCCCCAAAATCCTTCCCCTAGTACGGCCAAATGGGTTATCGGAAATTTGGGTTGAAAACCCCGTCCTTTTAGGACGACTTTGTGCTAGAATGCTCGTAGGTTGCTGACCGTGAGAACGTGAGGAAACAAGTTAGATGTCCTACTCCGTCATCTCAAAATTTCTAACAGTCAATGGTGTTTAATTAAGTCCAAACTGTCAGAACGCCAAACAATTAAATACTGTGGGACACACAGAAATTTACGCTTGGGGAGTAGTCTTTGAGAGTGCTTGCCTTATAGGTGTAGTCTGACTAGACATGAAACTGTAAGACCAAAATTAGCTTTGCTAGTAGAGGCAAGATTCAGCCCAAGAATCTCCGCCCGAAAAGTGCGGAGAGTGTCAAGATCTGGTCTAATGGCATGATATAACTTTTTTAACTAGCTATCAGCGTTCAGCTAATAGCTAGGCTGCGGTGGCAAATCCCAATTCCCCACCCTATGCCTAGTCGGAAAGCTGACGGCTTAACTTCTTGTCCTGATCGTTAATTTGCCTTGGTTTTAGGAGACCACAACTGCAATGAAGAATCTTGTTCGTCTGCTGGCGGTAATTGCCTTGATTATCGGGAGTTTTTGGGGCAAAGTTCCCGCTCAAGCTCTCAATCTTACCTCGATCGCCCTTCCTTCTCATCCTGTGGCGGTCTTAAATGCGGCTGATGCTAAACTAACCACAGAATTTGGGGCGAAAATCGACCTTAATAACAGTGATATTCGCGATTTCCGGGACTTGAGAGGGTTCTATCCCAATTTAGCCGGTAAAATCATCAAAAACGCCCCCTACCAAGAAGTGGAAGATGTCCTCAATATCCCCGGACTCTCGACCACTCAAAAAGAGCGTTTACAGGCTAATCTAGAGAAATTCACCGTTACTGAGCCTTCTAAAGAATTTATCGAGGGTGATGACCGTTTTAACCCCGGAGTTTACTAAATCCAGTTAATTACGGTTTTAAAAAAATTCCTAGGTGAGCGATCGCTCACCTTTTTCAGTGATCAGTGATCAGTTATTCAGTCAAGCTCTGGCATAATTAATTTTTCAGGGTTTAAAAACGGCAAAAATAGGGATTAAATTGCATAAAATAGGTAAATAGATTATTTAATTGATTATTATTCATTTTTAATTCTACTGACTCGGAGAATACTGACTCCTAAATCTAACAACAATTTTTGATTTTTATAAGAGGTCTAGGGATCAGATTGGAGTTTTCAGTCAAAAGTTGACGACTGGCGACCATATACTGACCCAAGGTAAAAACTGGCGATTTTTGCCAGAGCTATAGAGAAATGAAGTGCTAGAATAAATAGAATTTATCAATTAACTCCTACATGGTCGTTTCCTCGCAACTGCCGAGTTATCAAGATGTTTTAGTGGTGGGATCGGGAGCGGCGGGATTGTATGCCGCGCTGTGTTTACCCCCTAACTTAAAGGTGGGTTTAATTACCAAAGAAGATTTAAAAACTGGGGCTAGTGATTGGGCGCAGGGAGGAATTGCGGCAGCCACGTCCCCGGCAGATTCCCCCGTTTTCCATTTGGAAGATACCCTGAAAGCTGGAGCGGGCTTATGCGAGCGCTCTGCTGTGCAGTTTTTAGTCGAGAAGGCCCCCCAAGCGATCGCTGATTTGCTGCGGTTAGGGGTTAGTTTTGATCGCTCCGGAGACGACTTAGCCCGCACTCTTGAGGCTGCCCACTCCCAGGCCAGGGTACTGCACGCGGCCGATCGCACGGGGAGAGCGATCATCAGTACCCTGATGGAAAAAGTGGTCGAACGCCCCAATATTACCATTATTCCCCAAGCGATCGCGCTGAAACTGTGGCTTGATTCGGAAGGGCAACGCTGTCAAGGTATTTGTTTACTCCATCAAGATCATCTCTGTTGGCTACGAGCGCAAGCAGTCATTCTGGCTACGGGAGGCGGCGGTCAAGTCTATGCCCAAACTACCAATCCCGCCGTTAGCACGGGGGATGGAGTCGCCCTCGCTTGGCGTGCTGGGGCAGTGATTCGCGACCCGGAATTTTTTCAGTTTCACCCCACCGCTTTGACTGTGCCGGGGGCGCCGCGGTTTTTAATTAGTGAGGCGGTGCGCGGCGAAGGAGCGCATTTAATTGATGCCCAGGGGCGGCGTTTTGCCTTCGATTATCATCCGGCCGGAGAATTGGCTCCCCGGGATGTGGTGAGTCGGGCAATTTTTAGCCATTTGCAGAAAACCTCCGACGATCCCGCCCATGCCAAAGTATATCTAGATTTAAGACCAATCGAACCGGAGCGTCTGCGTTATCGTTTTCCCAATATTATCCGCATCTGTCAAAAATGGGGCATTAATGTGCTTGAGGAGCTGATTCCCGTCGCCCCCGCCGCTCACTATTGGATGGGAGGAGTGGCCACAGATTTAAACGCCCGCACGTCTCTAACCGGTTTGTATGCGATCGGCGAAGCCGCTAGTACAGGTGTTCACGGGGCTAATCGTTTAGCTAGTAATTCTCTCTTGGAATGTATTGTCTTTGCGGCAAATTTAGTTGAAATAGGTCTAGAGCCAGAAAACTTTCGTGGGGAAAGACCAGAAAAACCCTTAGAAATCGCAGAAAATTGGCAAGAAGAACAGGAATACTGGCAAAAAGTACGCAGAGAATTACCGATTTTAATGTGGGAAAATGCGGGAATTTGCCGATTTCAAAATGAGTTAGAAACTGCTATCCTACGGGTGCAACAGTGGAAACAACAGTTAGAATCCTTAAAGATGGGCCAATTTCTCCAGAATCTTCTCCCCGACAAAGGACAATTATTTTTGTGTCCCTCGGTGCAGTTAGAAATAAGAATAGCGATCGAGACATTAAATCTTCTAGCTATCGCTGACTTAATTCTGGAAAGTGCCTTATTGCGAGCAGAAAGCCGAGGCGGTCACTATCGGGGCGATTATCCAGAAACCGTAGCTAATTGGCAATTCCACACGACTATTCAAGGTCGAACGTGGCGTAAAACGCCTGTGCAAGCTTAATTAAGCCAGTTTTTCACAGATAATCCCTAAGCTCTAAACAGTGGACTCTATCCTCGCTACTAGGAGCCGTACTATTCGCCCCACGCTCACCGGAGGCCTTTCCCAATCACCACCGTAGTCCATGACCTATCTCTGGAGTTAAGTGCTTTTCATTTACGGCTTTTAGGCTATCATACTTTTACCCTCCCCCCCCTAAACAGTTGCATTAATTCTATGATCAAACCCAATTTCCTATTTTTGTTAGCTATCGGTGTGAGCAGTTGGGGTCATCATTTTCAGGCTTTACCCAAGGCTAACGCTCAAACTCCCCCTAGGTTAGAGCAACCCCAGACTGTCGCCACTTACGATCAGTTGATGAAAGCTGGTTACGAAGCTACAGCCCAAAGAAATTACCAACTCGCCCTAGGAAAATTTCAACAAGCTCTGGCACAACGTCCGAACGATACATTTGCTCAAAATGCGATCGCTAATATCCAGAAGTATCTAGGTCAAACCGCCACGGCCGCCAACGCCGCCGCCAAAAACGAGACTTCACCAATACCGTTAATTGCTGGCTCGGCCTTGTTATCCATCGCTTTATTGGGAGTTTTACTATCGCTTTTCTTCCAATATCGTCCCAAGGGCAAAGCCTCAAAACGGCGCAAAAAGACAACTTACGTCAATCCTAAAAACCCACTCAACAACTTTTCTAGGGGCAATGGCAATTCCTTCGACGCGGACCCCAAAACGGGCAGTGACATTAATGGCAGTGGTGACGAGGATTTCGAGCCTTCTTTGCCCGTACAAGCTACCTCCCGCATCCCGAACGTAGATTTAATCCTGCGTTTAATTGAAAGTCTTCGTGATAACGATCCCCGTACCCGTAGACGGGCGGTTTGGAAGCTGGCACAGATGTCCGATTCTAGGGCAATGCAGCCTTTAGTCGATAGTATGGTGGATGGGGATTCCTACGAACGCAGTTTAACCCTAGAAGCTCTCGCTCAAATCTGTACCCGCTCCCTGCGACCGATGAACCAAGCTTTGGCTATCTCTCTCCAGGATAAAAATCCCCAAGTGCGGAAAAATGCTATCCGGGATTTAACCAGACTCTACGATATCATGTCTCAGATCAGTCAATTAATTTGTCATGCCCTCGATGATTCCGATGAGGAAGTGCAAGAAACAGCACGCTGGGCAATCAGACAGTTAAATCTGCAATTACCGCCCCGCTTAGATATTGCTCCCCTGGAAACCACTGGTGAACCGGAAGATGATGACGTACAGGATACTTCCTTCACTGAAACCACATCCACTGAGGTGCAAAATTGAGTGGAAAACTGTTATTTCTCTCCACCCCCGTGGGATTTTTGGGATCGGGGGACGGCGGTGGCCTAGAATTAACTCTTTATAATCTCGCTCGCACTCTGAATAAGCAAGGGTATGCGGTGCGGGTAGTGGCTCCAGAAGCCTCGCAATTGCATGATATTCCCTTAATCACTATAGCAGGAAATGCCCAGATTTCCGCCCAAAGTCAAGGCCGGCAAGCCCCGATTTTCATGCCCGAAAATGCCGTTTTGGCCAATATGTGGCACTACGCTCAACAAGTACAACATCAGTACGATTTAATTGTTAATTTTGCCTAGGATTGGCTGCCTTTTTATCTCACTCCTTTTTTTGCCACTCCCGTCGCCCATTTAGTCAGCATGGCTTCCGTTTCTTTGGCGATGGATCATATTATTCAAAAAACCTACCGCAGTTTTCCCCATTTACTCGCTTTTCACACCGTCGCCCAAGCAGAAACTTTCTCAATATCTCCCCCCTATCGCTGTTTGGCTAATGGTTTAGACGTATCTTTGTATTAGTTTCGGTCCGCTCCTTCCCCCTGTCTAGCCTGGGTGGGACGGATTGCCCCGGAAAAAGCTTGAGAAGATGCGATCGCCGCTTGTCAACAGTTGGGCGTAAGCTTTTACGCATTTAAGTTACATTGACAGCATTACCCTTATTTTTCAGTTTTCTACTCCATTTAATAATCAATCCCCCTTCATTTAAAAGCTGATTGACTACTTTTTCCAGTTCTTCTTTATTTTCAAATTCTCGATTAGCTATGTATTCTTTAGCGGAATGCCA
>NZ_SFBV01000053.1:0-3513 GCF_007095585.1 Microcystis sp. M_OC_Ca_00000000_C217Col | reverse complement strand
TCTTCCGTGAATTCTAGGTTAATCATGTTTTTAATGAGTGCTTTGCTTCTAATTATGACTCTTAAACTATATTATTGTCCTTGAGTAAAAAATGCAAGTTGTAGCCGTGCAAAGTATATCAGTAAACAGTAATCAGTAATCAGTGAACTGAAAACTCACATCTGATAACTGATAACTGATAACTGATAACTGATAACTGACTCCAGCAACAAACTTTTTGCCGCAAACCTTACTTATAAGCAGCAATACACTGTTCAACTAAAGCATTTACTGCGTCCACATCTTTCCAACCGAGAATTTCTGTGACTTTTTTCTCTAGATTTTTATAGGTTTTGAAAAACTCGGCGATTTCTTCCAAGCGATGGGGAGAGACATCTTTAAGAGATTTTACCTCTGCATAACGGGGATCTTTAGCGGGAACACAGAGAATTTTTTCATCGCGATCACCACCATCGATCATTTCTAACATACCAATAGGACGCGCCGTAATCACACAGCCGGGGAAAGTAGGCTGATCCATGATCACCATACCATCTAAAGGATCGCCGTCATCGGCGAGGGTATTGGGAACAAAACCATAATCACAGGGATATTGTACCGAAGAATAGAGAACGCGATCGAGCGCAAAGGCGTTTAAATCCTTATCAAACTCGTATTTATTCTTACTACCGGCGGTAATTTCCACTAAAACATTAATTAAACCGGGTTTCGGTTGGGCAGGAATGCGCGATAAATCCACAAGCTTTCTCCAAATACAAGACAATAGCGCCTTTAGAGTCACCTAAAAGCGCAAGCAAAATTAAAACACACTTTGATTGACTCCGATCCAAATTCTACCCATAAGGGGGATCGGGACGAAGAAAAAAATTTTACCTTGGCAATCGTCTATCTCAATTCTGTCACCTCATTTGCCTCGTTAGGGAGTAGGATGTGTTACCGGTAAGGGGTTCTTCGGTATAGTTAGGCGTGGAGTTATATCCAATCGCTAACAAGGGTAACGTTAGGGTCAGAATTGCGATCATGGTTCCGAGTAAATTGGCCCACCTATGACTAGGAGGTTCGGAAGTCTTCCCTGACGGGTTGCTTGATTCCATAAAGGGGTCGTGTTGAACTCGACAAGTAAAGAATACGAGAGATATATAGAGCAGTCAGCTATCGGCCTTGAGCTTTTAGCAAATTACTGCTGTTTTTTTGCTTTTGGGCTTGGTTAATGTCCCGTTAAAAAGCGAAACATTAACGGCAATACTCTCCCTACTAATTATATTTTACCAATTCTTTTCCAAGAGTTCACTCTGATACTTTTCTTGACGATCTCTCCAGATCATGGTCTGTTGGTGTTTGTCCATGTCATACTGTGGGTGCAAGCACAGCTTCCTTGTCTGATCCCGAAATCAAGTTGTTTCCTAATCAATCTACAAAAAAAATGTCTGAAAGGCTTAAATACTAAGCGATCCAAACATTTTTTCATTGCAATCGGAGGGTGATATTGACTTTATGTCTTAACTTTGAGCTTACGATAGAAACCTGGCTGTTAATGTAGCCTATTTAACCAAAATATCGATTTTTTGCTGATTTATCGGGATAGACAATCACCTTTTCTTAGAAATTATCCGAGTTTGGAGACAATTGGTCAGCTAATCTCCCGATAAGCTAGGTCTCAGAGACCAGCAAGGCATCCTCAAGCCTTGATTTGTCCTTGCTTGTCATGGACAGCAATCAGGGCAAGTGGGGTCAATCTACCAATATTTACATCATAACTCGATCGAGGGAGAAAAACCAAGAACCTGCAAGAAAAATGCCGATCACCTCAGATCATACCGTCAGTCATTTTTCAGCGAGAAACCACCTCGCTAGAGGATTCCGATTCTAGGGGGAGAGAGGGTTTAATTATCCCGTATTTTGTCTCCTCCGGTGTAACTTGACGGATAACCTCCAAAGCTTCCTTGATCATTACTGCCATGGGAACCGCGATAATCACCCCTAGTAAACCGCCCACTCGCGCCCCCGTCAAGACCGAGACCAACACCCAAAAGGGATTTAACCCGGTGACACTGCCCAAAATCCGGGGAGCAATGCCGTTTTCGACAATTTGCTGCACCACTACAGCTACGGCTAAAACTTGCAGAGCTAAACCAATATCGCGCAAAGCTAGTAAAGCTGTCACCGTGACAATGCCTACAGTTCCCCCAAAAGGGATTAAGGCCATGGTGCCAATCAAGAGGCCGAATAGAAGACCAAAAGGGACTTTAATCGATAAAAATGCCGTGACTAATCCCAGGGCCATGCAGGTGGCACAAATCACCTGGCCGACAAAGTAATTCTGAAAACTTAAGCGTAGGGTTAGGGAAAAGGGTTGTTGGACGGGTTTGGGCAACCATTGGATAATACTCCTCCAGATATCGGGACTGTGGAGAAGTAGATAAAAGGTGAGGATAATGGTTAGCAGCACATCAAGCACTCGCACCACGGTAAAAACGGTGAGATTAAGGGCTAAATTAACGCTTCTTCCCGCTAAAATTTGCAATTCTGCCCCTAAACGACTGTTAAACTGAGCGATAACACCATCGAAACTGATCGGAATCGGTAGATTCATCGTGTCGATTTTGGTATCTAGTTGCATCAGTTGGCGCTGTCCTGAGTCTAACCATTCTGGCAATCTGTTGACAAATTGCTGTGCTTGGGTGAAGACTAAGGGAACTAGGGTGATTCCCACGGCCACAAAAATTAAAATCGTGATCAGGGAAACCACAATCGCAGCTAAACCCCGTTTTAATCCCTGACGTTCCAACCAAGTCACCGGATAACCCAAGAGAAAAGATAGAACGGCCGCTATCAGTAAAATAACAAATAAAGATTCAAAATAGCCAAAAATTGCCGATAATGCCCAGGCATTCAGAACTATAAGTGGTGCAGCTAGAGCAATCACCAGTAAGCGAGATAGGGAATTCAGGGATTGCCACCACGTCTGAACCCAATTGCGTTTCGGGGGAACGACTTTAATTTCCACCATGAAGCCTCTTAAAAGGGTTGTTTCAATACTTGTATTCTGACAGATCGAAGCCGAACCCGCTAACTCAACCGGGGGGAAGTGGGAAGATGGGGTGTGGGATGCTGACAGGTGTAGGTTTATTACAACAACCTTATGGGTGTAACGGGGGCATCCTGCCGACATTTAAGGTGAACGGATCCGTTAGGCTGTAGATCTAGTCACTCCATACTTGACAAGACAATGCAGTTGCATTACCGTCAAGATCTAGTTTTTATGGACAGGCTTAGAGGTCGCTATGGCTGCAACGATGGCCCCATGCCCAGAATCCACTCTTACCGATCGCTATCAGACTACAATTCCCGATTCTGTTCGCAAAGCCCTTGGCTTGAATAAGCGTGATAAAATCTGGGCGTTGCTGAATTAAGCTATGAATCAGTAAGGAATAGGCACTTCTTGAAACTTCAGATAATGAATTAATAAACGAATAGAGTATCCTAACATTTCTGTAGACTTAGAATAGCAGA
>NZ_SFBV01000052.1:0-3628 GCF_007095585.1 Microcystis sp. M_OC_Ca_00000000_C217Col | reverse complement strand
TGGACTCTGTGTAAGACAGTACATGGTTTTTTAACTGTGGTATGCGACGGTGGTGGAAGCAGAAACTTAAATCGTGAGGTTTAGGAATCGCCGCCCTAAAAGTGCGGCGAGGATGTCAATAAAGATGAGGCTAATCTCTGCCATCTTAGGGCATACTGTGAGTGTAACGAAGCACTATATTATTCAGGTTGCTTTCCCACTCCTTCCCTAGCTGAATCTCTATATTGGAGAAGCCATAGTCATGATCGAAATGAAAGTCGCTGGAATTGCCCTAGACGCTATCACTCGCAGTCCCATTGTACTACTCAAGGATGGTTCCGAGCGTCGCGCCCTACCTATCTACATCGGACAAGATCAGGCTAAGGCCATTATCACCGTCCTCGAACAACAAAAACCCCCTCGTCCCCTCACCCACGATTTGATCGCTAATATTTTTAAAGTTTGGGACATGGATTTAGAAAAGATTATCATCCATTCTCTCCAAGATAATACCTTTTATGCTGTTCTCTGTCTCCAGCGCGGCGAAGTCAAAAAAGAAATCGATTGTCGTCCCAGTGATGCGATCGCCATTGCTCTGCGTACCAACAGTCCTGTCTGGGTAATGGAAGAAGTGATCGCTTCCGCTTCTATTCCTGTCGATCGTGACGCGGATGAGCAGGAACGTCAAGCTTTTCGCAATTTCGTCTCCAATCTTAGCCCCTCAGACCTGATCCAACGTCACGGTGATTTTAGTGATCAGTGAACATTCAGGAGACAGGATTCAGGAGACGGTCGACGGTCGACAGGAGATTATTTTTATTTATTCTCCCCACTTCCCCATCACCCCATCACCCCATCACCCCCACACCCCATCCCCCAATACCTTCTAACTAACAACTGGTAACTGATAACTGATAACTGATAACTGAATCAATGCGTTATCGACGATTTGGCCGTACTAATTGGCAATTTTCGCTGTTTTCCCTGGGGACAATGCGCTGTTTGTCCTCAGAGTCGGTGTTTACTGCAACAGTCGATCGCGCCCTAGAATTGGGGATTAATCACCTAGAAACGGCCAGAGGTTACGGTAATAGCGAAGTTTTTCTCGGTCGCTACCTGCAGCGTCAAGGGGTGCGGGAGCGGGTTTATCTGACCACGAAATTGGTCCCCACTCCCGATCGCCAAACTATGGAAAAAGCGATCGCCGAATCCCTAGAACGATTACAATTAAATTACCTCGATTGTCTAGCAATTCACGGTATTAACACCCGCGAGCATTTAAACTGGATTAAAGACCCGCAAGGCTGCATGAAAGCCGTTTTTCTGGCCCAAGAAGCTGGAAAAATTGGTCATATTGGCTTTTCTACCCATGCACCCCTAGAAATTATTCTCGAGACGATCAATACAGATTTCTTCGCTTTTGTCAATATCCATTACTATTTTTTTTGGCAAAGACAGCAACCGGCGATCGCTTTAGCCCAAGCAAAGGACATGGGTGTGTTTATTATTTCCCCTGCTGATAAGGGAGGTGGTCTCCACAGACCTCCCAAGAAGCTAGAGGAATTATGCGCTCCTTTTTCACCCCTAGAGCTAAATTATCGCTTTTTATTGAGCGATCCGCGCATTACTACCCTCAGCGTCGGGGCAGCGATACCGGAGGAATTAGAGGCAATTATTAACGTATGCGAAGGAGATCAGCCCCTAGATGCGGCAGAAATTGCCGTTTTTAAGCGTTTAGAGGCACATTTAACCGATAAATTGGCTACAGATTTATGTAGCCAATGTTATCAATGTTTACCCTGTCCCGAAAATATTAATATCCCCGAAGTGTTGAGACTGCGGAATCTGGCAGTAGCTTACGAAATGACCGATTTTGGTCAGTATCGCTATCGAATGCTGGAAAATGCCGGTCATTGGTTCCCCGGACGCAAGGCCAATAATTGTACTGAATGCGGTGATTGTTTACCTCGCTGCCCGGAAAAATTGCCCATTCCCCGACTGCTATTTGATACACACGAACTACTTAAGGGACCGGCGCAACGGAGATTGTGGTCATCTTAGGACGAAACCCGAAAAAATTTTTTTTGGGGATCGTCAAAGTGTAAAAACTATCTTAAGATTAACAGGTAAGAGAATTAACTTTCTTGAATTTAAAGAGACAAAAAACAAGAAATAGATTAAGGAGTAAAGGATATGGCACTCGTCCCCATGCGGTTATTGTTGGATCACGCGGCTGAGAACGGATATGGCATCCCCGCTTTTAACGTAAATAATATGGAGCAGATCCAAGCGATCATGCAAGCGGCGGCAGCCACCGATAGCCCCGTTATCCTGCAAGCTTCTCGCGGTGCGCGCAAATATGCAGGGGAAAACTTCCTGCGTCACCTGATCACCGCCGCGGTGGAAACCTATCCTCATATCCCCATCGTGATGCACCAAGATCACGGTAACGAACCCGCCACCTGCTACTCGGCGATCCGTAACGGTTTCACCAGTGTCATGATGGATGGTTCCTTAGAAGCGGATGCTAAAACTCCCGCCACCTACGAGTACAACGTTAACGTTACTGCTGAAGTAGTAAAAGTTGCTCACTCGATCGGTGCTAGTGTGGAAGGGGAACTCGGTTGTTTAGGTTCCCTAGAAACTGGTAAAGGAGAAGCGGAAGACGGCCACGGTTTTGAGGGAGAATTAGATCACTCGATGCTGTTAACCGATCCCGATGAAGCGGTGGATTTCGTCGAAAGAACTCAAGTAGATGCTTTAGCAGTAGCCATTGGTACTAGCCACGGCGCTTACAAATTTACCCGCAAACCCACCGGCGAAATTCTCGCTATTAGCCGTATTGAAGAAATTCATAACCGCTTACCCAATACTCACTTGGTTATGCACGGTTCTTCCTCGGTTCCTGAAGATCTCCTCGAATTAATCAACCAATTCGGTGGCGCTATCCCTGAAACCTACGGTGTTCCCGTGGAAGAAATCCAAAAAGGCATCAAGAGTGGTGTGCGTAAAATCAATATCGACACCGACTGCCGTTTAGCAATTACCGCCGCAGTTCGGGAAGCACTATTCAGCAACCCGAAAGAGTTTGATCCCCGTTTCTTCCTGAAACCCTCGATCACCTATATGCAGAAAGTTTGTGCCGATCGCTATCAACAATTTGGTACCGCCGGTAACGCCAGCAAAATCAAACAAATGTCCCTCGATGACTACGCAGCCAAATATGCTAAAGGGCAATTAACCCAAGTCAGCAAAAAAGTTGTGGCTGTCTAGTAGCTGAACAATTAAGCGATCGCTTAATGGCACCGATCTAGTAGAATTTTTTGGGGTAGTTAACCATAACTACCCTCTTTTTTATGGGAATGCCTTCAAGGGAAAGAGTTGTCAGATAAGAATCGATGGCTCTCTTGGGTTTGGTGGGTAAAATGTATTCTAAGATACAGTTCCGCCAGCGAGTGAGTGGGGTGCATCTCACATTTGCGGGAATACCGACAATCAGCAATTATCAGTGACTCTTAGATGATTACAAATATATACTTTGCACGGCTACAACTTGCATTTTTTACTCAAGGACAATAATATAGTTTAAGAGTCATAATTAGAAGCAAAGCACTCATTAAAAACATGATTAACCTAGAATTCACGGAAG
>NZ_SFBV01000051.1:0-17637 GCF_007095585.1 Microcystis sp. M_OC_Ca_00000000_C217Col | reverse complement strand
ACTGATAACTGATAACTGATAACTGATAACTGATAACTGATAACTGATAACTGATAACTGATAACTGATAACTGATAACTGATAACTGATAACTGATAACTGATAACTGATAACTGAAAATGCACGAACTAGGAATCACCCAAAATATTATCGAACTTGCCTTAGAACATTCCCGAGGAATGAAAGTTAAGCGCGTGGTGTTAGAGATTGGTAAACTAACGGCAATTATGCCAGAATCGATCGCTTTTTGTTTTGACACCTGTTGTCAAGGTACTAATATAGAGGGGGCAATGTTAGAGATTCTGGAAATTTCTGGTTTAGGACAGTGCCAAGATTGCGAAAATAAGCTAGAACTAGAATATCCCTACGGAATCTGCGATCAATGTGGTAGTCGCAATATAGTCATTTTACAGGGTCAAGAATTAAATCTCAAATCCTTGGAGACAGAATCCTTATGTGTGTAACCTGTGGTTGTTCTGATAACTCGGAAGTAACGGTAACTAATCCGCAAACGGGAACCCATGAACATATTTTAGCCGATGGTACTGTTATTAGTCATAGCCATCACGCTCACGCTCACGCTCACGAGCATGAGCATCCCCATCATCCTGCGGAAATTCACGCTCAAATTCATGGTAATATTCTCCAAGTTGAGCAAAACCTGCTGGCAAAAAATAATCTATTAGCGGCACAAAATCGCGGTTGGTTGAAGGGGAGAAAAACTGTTGCTCTTAATCTGGTTTCTTCCCCCGGTTCGGGAAAAACTACCCTGTTAACTCGCACAATTGCCGATTTAAAAACCGCTATTCCTATCAGTGTCATTGAGGGAGATCAAGCAACAGCTAATGATGCTCAAAAAATTAGTGAAACCGGTTGTCAGGTTATCCAAATTAACACCGGAACAGGTTGTCATTTAGAAGCATCAATGGTAGAGAGAGGATTAATCGAACTCGATCCACCGATGAATTCTTTAGTCATGATCGAAAATGTTGGTAATCTAGTTTGTCCTGCTTTATTTGATTTGGGAGAAAATGCAAAAGTCGTCATTCTTTCCGTCACCGAAGGAGAAGATAAACCGATTAAATATCCCTATATGTTCCACGCTTCTCAAGTCATGATCTTGACAAAAATAGACCTACTGCCCTACGTTAATTTTAACCTCGATCGCTGTTTAGATTACGCCTATCAAGTTAATCCCAATCTGAAAGTTTTTCAAGTTTCTGCTACCACTGGAGAAGGTTTAGATGCTTGGTACAGTTGGTTAACATCACTGGTTTAAGTTAAGTAGTAACACACCCAAAAAGTTCAGTCTAACCGAAAGAAAAATGACCCTAGCACTTGATGACAATATTTATAATCAACTGTTGACTAAATTTCAACCTAAAATCATTGAAAATGAGGAAGAATATCAACAAGTTCGTCATCT
Source organism: Microcystis sp. M_OC_Ca_00000000_C217Col (assembly GCF_007095585.1). Classification (NCBI taxonomy): domain Bacteria; kingdom Bacillati; phylum Cyanobacteriota; class Cyanophyceae; order Chroococcales; family Microcystaceae; genus Microcystis; species Microcystis sp. M_OC_Ca_00000000_C217Col. The sequence goes on along the minus strand of NZ_SFBV01000051.1, from coordinate 16,211 downwards.
TCTTCTTAATCTAATTAGTAAACAGGATCGACTACCAGAAGAAACCGCGATGGTTAAATTAATGGCGACAATTATTAAGGATTTTGATGCCAAACAACCTCAACCAGAACCAGCTTCACCGCAGGAAGTATTATTACACTTAATGTCAGCTAACAACATGAAACAAGCTGATTTAGTTAGTAAAATTGGTTCTAAGGGGGTGGTTTCTGAGATTGTTAATGGCAAGCGATCGATTAGTAAAGCTCAAGGGAAAATTTTAGGAGAGATTTTCAATGTTTCCCCCAGTGTATTCATTTAATTCTCTATTAGTTTTTAATGAAAACAGCCGTCATTGTTCCCCCGATTAAATGTCAAGGTATCAAAACTAAACTGGTATCATCAATCAAAAGTTTAGCGGATCAGCAAAACTGTGAGCGCTGGATAGAACCCTTGTGTGGTTCGGAGTTGGTAGCTTTTAATTGACAACCCCAAAAGGCCTTATACTAAATCTAGTTATTAAAAACTGATTATTTATTTCCCCTTTTGCATTTCCTAACCAAGAAGTTAATTTTGTTCTAGTGCTTAATCATATTCTTTTGCCGCTTGTACTAAAGATAAAAGTTGTCCGGTTTGATCAGTTCCCGATACTCCTAAATCACTGTGACAGAGGATAACTTTTTCGCTTACCCTTGCTAATAAATCCCTTAAAATTCTCTGTAAACGTGCCTGATTTTCCTCTAATTCTGCTTCCGTTGTCCAGCGTTGATAGGGACTTTCTCGCCAAAAAATCGGCGCAGCAAAAAGAGTGGAAGCACCTCCTTGTTCCCAGAGTGGGGAGGAACAATCTAGCCAAAAATGCCAACGATGACTAGAACGAAAAGAACGATATTGAAAGATATTGCCTAGGGTAACTGCCGGGGAAGATTTAATAAATTGTCGCACAGGATAGGGATTAGCAGTGATTGTGCCACGACGCAAAAGTTGGATAAACTGACTAATAGTTTCGCTGGGACTTTGAAAAGAGGGTTCACTCTCACGCAAACGGCGATCAATCTCCCAAAAATGTTGGGCAGTTTCCATTAATTCTCGCAAAGCTGCCAAGTGATCGAAGGGCAAATTTTCCCCATCGTTTAATAATTCTTCGATCGCTTGATTTAAGACAAAAATCGGGAAAAGTTTGGCTTCTTGCTGCCGTTTTTTCATCCCTTCGATCCAGTGACAAATTCTTTCGTAGGCAGTACAAGCTTTTTGTCCTAAGCGATCCCAACGGGGAAAAGTTTCGATCGCTAATAAACGGGGATTTTCCAGATCCACTTGATAACAATGATCGGCAATTAATCCGGCGCGGATTGGATCGATATCGGGAATTAAATTTTGTTCTTCATCCCAGCGATAACGGCTAAAAATCACCAGCATTTCCGCTATAGCCTCTTGGGGGGCTAAACGCCCCAAATTTTCATAAACAAGGGCGAGAAGGGTCAATAATGCCCGAATCAGAGGACAACTGATCAGGGGTCGTTGTTCGTTGAGGGGTTGAACGGCTATCCCAGCACCGGTTAAAATTTCCATCAGGCTATAACGGGCGATTTCGTCTAAACCAGGGGCAATAACGGCGATTTCTTCGGGTTTTACTGCTCCTTGCTTGACTGCTTGAATAATAGCTGTGGCTGTCTTCCGTAACAATTCGGCGCGAGAGGTGGTTTGCAGGGAGATGAATTGATCGGGAAGATTGCCAAGATAGTTACCGTCGCTGATTAAGGAGAGAACCGTCTCGCTAAACTGAGCAGCTAACCCGTCAGTGGTAGATAATGACATAATTTGACAGCGTGCCGCTAATTTTTGTAGATAATCGGGATCGGCAGTTAATCCTAAGCGAATTTTTCCCTGGGGATTGTAGGTAAAAACGCTAAAATAATCATGATCGAGGAAAAAACTGAGTAAATCCTTGGCAATAGCTGGATAATCGTCCACATCGTCCGCAAAAACTCCCCGGAAGCGTTTTAATAGTTGCTGTTGATAACGACTATCAGGGAATAAATAGCGCCAATAGAGTTCGTAGATGATACCATAACTTAATAAACCACGTTCTAGAGACCAATCACGCCATTGAATGATTAATTCTCCCACTTTTTCTGGTATTTCCTGCTCATTAATTGCTAAAACTCGTTTTAGATCTGTTTCTGATAATCCGTCGGCTAATCTTTCGGGTATCTTTTCTGCGGGAACACCACTAGCGCCGGCTAATTGTAACAAATCGAGAACTTGACGGACGAAACGATATTCATTTATGCTAGTAAGCTGGAAGAATTCAGCGATTGCTGGTTGCCAGAGACGGGTGGCGAGTTCCTGCTCCGTTTCTGGGCGTAATCGGCGGGGAAATTGCGCTTTTAGCTCCAAAAACTCGAAAATTAACGGCCAAAACAGAATGACTTCATCGGTGAGAAAACCTAAAGGGGTTTTGCAGAGAATCGGATAGCTACCCCTAACAGCAATGGCTAATTGATCGGCTAATTCCCGTTTATTATCATCGTTGGCAGCGAAAACTAAGATCGATCGAGGAAGGGGGGATGATTTTGAGCGATCGCGAGACACCCAGCGCCGAAATTCCCCGACTAAAGCGGTGGTTTTTCCCGATCGCGTGCCACCTTCGATCCAAATTGGTATGATTGACATCGTTTTTTCTCGATTGTATTTGTTAAGATAACTGATCGGTACTCTAGCTTTTCTCCCTTGTGGAAGTAATTGTTTCCTATGAATCTTAATCGGATTTTGCAAGGTGTTAATCAATGGTTATTACAAACTCCTGAACGTTCTTTAGATGAGGCCTATCATGCAGCTTTGAAGATTAAGGAAATAGAAGATAAGCATTTTCAAGGGCGAAAAGTGGCGAATGAATTCTCGAATTATGGCAGCAGCACTAATTCCTATTTTATCGCAGAAGTTAAAGGTTATCTGCAAAAAATTAAAGTCAGATTGACGGAGTTTAAAGCTAGTCGATCAATCGTTAATACCTTCGGACCTAATCAACCGACAATTAATAATGGGGTGATTACTGTCACCACAGATGTTTGTCTGAAAAAACTTCAGTTTATCGATAGTATTATCGGAAAATATCAAGATAATTATTGGCAAGAAGATATTCAAGATGTTCCCAAAAGTATCCAGAACAGAAATTTTGAGCAGGAAACAGCCAAAAATAAGACTTCTAGAAATCGCTCTTTTTTAGCAGCGGGTAGTATTGAAGATGAGGAAATAATCAAAAGTAATAAATCCCAAAAAGCTACGGAAAAACCGGGGGTTTTACCCCGTTCTTTTGTCAATACTTTTAACCGCATTAAACAGGAAATTGATCCCCAAGCGGAGGAATCGGAGGAGGCAGTTTTAAAGAAATTTCGCAATTCTCGTTATAAAACAGCCATTTCACTCAAGTTTATTTTACTGTTAATTATTGTTCCTTTATTAACCCAGCAATTAACCAAAACTTTCCTGATTACCCCCTTGGTTAATAAATATTTCCAACAACAGGAACAGTTTATTTTTATCAATCAGGATTTAGAAGAAGAAGCTTTTTCGGAATTGAGAAGATTTGAGGAAGCTTTACATTTTCGAGGTATGATTGGTTTAGCACCCAAATTATCTAACGAAGAAATCGAGGGAGAAATTACCAAAAAAGCTGCGGTACTAAGTGAAGAATTTCGCCAACGAGGTTTAAATGCGATCGCTAATATTTTCGCCGATATTTGTTCCCTGATTGCCTTTGGTTTTGTTGTCGCTTTTAGTCGTCGGGAAATCGAGATTGTCAAGTCTTTTCTGGATGGCATTCTCTATAATCTTAGCGATTCAGCTAAAGCTTTTTTAATTATTCTCTTTACCGATATATTTGTCGGTTTCCACTCTCCCCACGGTTGGGAAGTGATCCTAGAAGGGTTAAGTCGTCATTTCGGTTTACCGGAAAATCGCGAGTTTAATTTTCTCTTTATCGCCACTTTTCCCGTTATCTTGGATACAGTCTTAAAATATTGGATTTTCCGTTATCTCAATCGCATTTCTCCCTCAGCAGTGGCTACCTATCGTAATATGAATGAATAGGGTAAAATCGGGGAGAAACTTGATAATTTACCCTTCTAATCTGGGAAGGATAATTTTGCTGCTGTCTCTTGTACTTTGGTAAGTTCTAATTGCAAAGCAGTGGCAATCTGTTCTATACTTAAACCTAAGGCCAGTAAACCAGCAATCGCTTCAGTTTTAGCTTCTTCACGACCTTCTTCACGACCTTCTTCACGACCTTCTTCTTTAGCTTCTTGATAAAGTCGAGTTTGTCTGAGATCATCTAATCCGAACATAGCTTCTAACTCCGTGCGACTAAGATTAGTAAATTTATAGGCCAAGGTTCTTTCAATTAATTCTACAACTTTTTGCTGGAAAACTAGATCATCAATTTCAGCGATCGCTTTTTCTAAAAGTGGTTTTCCTCGTTGCTGTGCTAATTGGGGTGTAGCGACGATTAACTGAATAATTCCTAAACCCAGAGACGGATCTGGACTATCGATTAATTCATCTAAATAAATACGTCTGATCTGTCCCGTTATCTCAAATCCCCGTAGTTGATAGGGAAAATTATTGTCGATATCCCTGGAGGCAAATAAAGCTACAGCCATCCAATCCTGAACGGGTTTATACTGATTGAGATAGATGACAATTTCTGTTAAAAATCGCCAATAAAAATCGCTTTTATCCTGAAATTGCACTTCAACAAAGTAAATAATTAGTTCCGGTGCTGCTGTGGTCGGTAAAAAAATACCGTCAAAACGACGCGCTAATTCTTTGATTTCTCGGGAGGAGAATTGATAATTTTCAGCTTTCTGGGTTGATTCTCCCAGTAATTCAAAAATTAACCCCGGAAAAGTTTGCAAGAGTTGATAAAAAATTGTATCGGTCTTCACAAGCTTGAAAAAATCTAGATATTTACTAACAATTACTTACAAATCATCCAACAAGAGCGTGACTAACACCTTATCGACGCGATTACCGTCCATATCCACCACTTCCAAGCGCAACCTTTGCCATTCAAAATGATCAGCAGCCCCCGGAATCCGGCCAAGATGGGTAATAATAAAACCCCCTAAAGTGTGATAATTCCCCTGTTTTTCCCCGGGTAATTCACTGATTTCAAATAATTCTTTAAAATCTTCGATCGCCACTGTGCCATCGATCAACCAAGAACCATCTTCCCGCTGCACGATCTGAGCATCTTCAATATTATCTAATTGGGGTAAATCGCCGACAATTGCCTCTAAAATATCCTGGCGCGTCACCAATCCTTGAATCACCCCGTACTCATCCACTACCAAGGCAATATGATGGCCACTTTGCTGTACCAATTCTAAAACCTTTAAACCCCTAGTGCTTTCCGGCACAAAAAGCGGCTGCTGTAAATCCTTCGTTAGATCGAAACTTTCACCGGTTAAACAATCGGCCAATAAGTCTGTGACTTCGATTACCCCCAAAACCTCATCTAAACTGCCCTGACACACAGGAAAACGGGTATGATTGCTCTCAATTAGCTTCTGGCGGTTAATTTCGGCACTATCTTCCAAATCTAACCAAACAACATCTGGACGCGTGGTCATAATCTGACTGACTCGGCGATCGCTCAATCCTAACACCCTTTCCACCATATCCTGTTCTGCTTCCTCAAAGGTTCCCGCTTCGGTTCCCTGTTTAAGCATAATTTTCAATTCTTCCTCCGTAATTGGGGAATCATTATTATTACCGCTAATCCCCAACAAACCGAGAATCAGATTAGTCGATTGACTCAAAAGATGGACAACGGGCGAAACAATTTTTGATAACCTATTCAGAGGATCAGCAACGAGGATAGCGATTTTTTCAGGATTACTTAAACCTAACCGTTTCGGCACTAATTCCCCCACCACTAGGGATAGATAGGTAATAATTAACACCACTAATCCTAATCCCAAAGCTTGACTGTAGGGGGCTAAAACAGGAACTTGGGCCAATAATTGCGCCACACTGACCGATAAATTAGCTCCTCCGTAGGCCCCGGCAAAGATACCCACTAGGGTAATGCCAATCTGCACCGTCGATAAAATTTGATTGGGATCATTGGCCAATTTTAAGGCCACCGCCGCCCGTCGATCATCTCTGGCTAATTGTTCCAAACGGATTTTGCGGGCCGAGACAATGGCAATTTCCGAGAGAGCAAAGACTCCATTGAGGAGGATGAGGAAGAAGATAACAAGAATTTCGGTAGTCGCCGAGAACATGGTTAAAATTTACAGGTAAAAGGGCGGATAGTTGTTTGTATCATAGTGCGAGGATCGGTTAAGTTCAGTAAAGAATCATCTTGATTTTTAACGAGTTACGAAGGCTTGTGTCTGGAGGGGGTTACTCCCAGTATAAATGGGATAGGATCAAGTCCGCACTCTTAGCTCAGTTAGCAGTGAACAGTCAGGAGTGACCTGTTGCCAGCAAAAAAAGTTGTCCCTGGGAGAGTGGGGACAAACTATCTCAATCTATTCGCCTGAAAAATTATGATCGCTACACCCGTATCATCGAAATCGAACGCTATCACGGAAATCCGCCCCGGACTACCGACTATTTGCGGTTGGGAACAGGAAATTGCGGCGATTGTCAATCACGATGATCCGATCTTTTTACCGACAACAAATCTCCAATTAGACCATATCAAGGCTGGTTTTGCCTGTGCCTTGCATATGCACCAACCCACCATCCCCGCGGGTGTTAATGGTGAATTAATCTGCAATCTCCAGCATATGTTCGAGAATCAGGGGGATGGTGATAACCATAATGCCAGCGTTTTTGCCTGGTGTTACAGTCGCATGGGCGATTTTATCCCGGAATTGGTGGCGGAAGGCTGTAATCCCCGGATTATGCTCGATTATTCCGGCAATCTCCTCTGGGGTTTGGTACAGATGGGACGGCAGGATATCCTCGATAAACTCAAATTAATCACCTGTAACAGTCAATATCAACCCTATGTGGAATGGTTGGGGACGATGTGGAGTCATGCGGTGGCTCCTTCCACACCGATTCCCGATCTAAAATTACAGATGCAAGCATGGCAAACCTATTTTGCCTCGATTTTTGGGCCGGATGCCCTGAAACGAGTCAAAGGGTTCTCTCCCCCAGAAATGCACCTTCCTAACCATCCCGATACCCTCTACGAGTATATTAAAGCCCTGAAAGAATGCGGCTATCGTTGGTTATTGGTACAGGAACACTCGGTGGAAAATCTCGACGGTTCGGGATTGAGTCAGGAACAAAAATATATTCCTAATCGCCTGGTGGCCCGCAATTCTCGGGGTGAAGTGATTGCGATTACTGCTTTGATTAAAACCCAGGGTTCCGACACCAAATTAGTCGCCCAAATGCAACCCTACCACGAGGCTAAATGCCGCGGTAAACAGCAAATCGGCGGCGTTTGGGTTCCTTCCCTAGGTTCCCAGATTGCCGACGGTGAAAATGGTGGCGTGATGATGAATGAATTTCCTCGCGATTTTCCCAATCCTTGGCGGGAAATGCGGGGGGGTTCCAGTGTGGCAGGATTTAACGGTACGGAATATCTGGAGTTAATCGAGGCGGCTGGCGTTAATCCCCAAGATTATCCCCCAATTCAAGCCGTACACCAGCATAAAATCTGGCAGCGAGTTAATCCCGATGCCGCTACCCCGGAAGCAGTGGAACAGGCGATCGCTGATTTAAAACAGTCCGACTACCGTTTTAGCATGGATGGGGCATCTTGGACAAATGATCTCAGTTGGGTGCGCGGTTACGAAAATGTCCTCGAACCGATGAACCAATTAAGCGCTCAATTCCACGAGAAATATGATCCTTTAGTACAGGCGGATCCTAGTTTTACCCGACGACCGGATTATCTGGAAGCACTGCTTTATAATTTGCTCGTGCAAACCAGTTGTTTCCGTTATTGGGGCCAGGGTACTTGGACCGATTATGCCCGCACTTTGTACGAAAGAGGCGCGGCCTTAACCCGCTAAGATAGTAAGGTATCTAGGGCGCAGATTCTGCGCCCTGTTAGTATATTTATACTAGCAAGGGATGTTCGCCGATGAAGTAATTAAAGAAATACTCAAATCCTGATAAAAATCCTCTTGTTTTAATTCCACTTTTGATTGAGAAGCCAGTAAAAGTAAAGCCCAAAAAATCGCCACCTTTTCCTGTGTTGCCGAGTGACTAGAGGGCTTTTCTGCTTGCCATAAATCTAATAAATACTCAAACTCTATCTCCTTTTTCTCCAATTGAAAAAACTTTCTCTGCAAAAAAAAGTCCAGTTCCGCTGCCAATTCCGTCAGGTTTTCTTGGTGGGCCAATTCCGTGATAATTTGTACCGCTTCCCGTCGGGATTGGGGCCGGGGTTTCGGGACAACTACAGCCAGTTTCGGTAAAGCTTCAATCTCTAGGGCAATCTGTTGTAATTGAGTGATTAACTCCTGCAAAGTTACCCGTCTTTTTCGCGGTGGTGGGGCGGCAGTACGACGGCGAATATGATTTTCTAGATAACGGGGTAAAGTTCTTAATTCTCTTTCTAAGTCGCTAATTTCCTCATCAATCAGACTTTCTTCTTGCTGGTCTAAAGACAATCTTTCTAGGGTATCAGCCTTAAATAAAACTAACATGGAAGCCCATAAAAAAGCCTGTCCCGATTGGGGTAAATTAGCCTGGGCCATGGCTAAATCTAGATCATTTAATAACCCCAATTCTGCCAAAAAGCGATCGATCACATCAATAACCTGCACATCCCAGGGGTCAATTTCTCCCTGTTCCGCCATTTCTAAAAGAGAGGCGATCGCATCACTGGCCGAGGTGATAGTCATGATTGTAGAATCTTGTAGGATCTCAAAGGATAGAATTTAGCAAGCAAAACCATGGACATATCGATCGCTGACCTGCGTTTGGACTACAATCTTGAAGAATTGCTAGAGTCAGAAACATCTGCCGATCCTTTCATTGTATTTAAACAATGGCTAGAACGGGCGGTATCTTCGGGAAGATTAGAACCCAACGCTATGACTTTAGCCACTATTTCCCCGGAGGGTAAACCCCGGGCCCGCATGGTACTGTTAAAAGACTTCGATCCTCTCGGTTTTGTTCTCTTTACCAACTACCACAGCGCCAAAGGACAGGAATTAATCGCCAATCCCAATGCAGCCCTAGTGTTTTGGTGGGGAGAATTGCAACGGCAAATTAGGATCGAGGGAACTGTAGAAAAAATCAGCGAGGAGGAATCGGATAATTACTTTTTTGTCCGTCCCTGGGAATCCCGTTTAGGGGCCTGGGCCTCCAATCAAAGTGAAGTGATTTCGGGGCGGGATATCCTCGAAAAACGCCTAGCAGAACTAAAAGAAGAATATGCTGGTCGTGAAGTTCCCCGTCCTCCTCATTGGGGCGGATTTCGCCTAATTCCTAGTTTAATCGAGTTCTGGCAAGGTCGCCCCAGTCGTCTCCACGATCGTCTCTGTTATTATCGTCAAGAAGATGGCAGTTGGCAAAGGCAACGTTTAGCTCCTTAGTTTTATTTTGACACCTTGTATTGGCAAAATAGCTCGATGCTAATTCAATTTGTCATTTTAGTCTTGAGATAATATTAGGTCGATGTCTTTTCCCAACCCGCGCTTACCTTAGCGATCGGGTTGGGCTATTATATCAATTGGATAAAGGCAATCTCTCTGCCCTAAAGTCTCAGAAAAACGATAGAATTGAAAGGGTTTTTGTTTGCATCCTTCAAAAATAACTAGAGAATTATGGACATCAATAAAGTTGGACTTCGAGAAACCTTAGAAGCATTGCGGGTTGAACTGAGTAAATCTATTTTAGCCTCTGAGGGTGAGCAGATTCGCTTTGAAGTGGGTAACATTGAATTAGAGGTTCAATTTGTGGTTGAGCAGTCGAAAGAAGGCAAAGGTGGGCTGAAATTTTGGGTAGTAGAAATGGGTGGGGGTGTCACCAATAAAGATACGATCACCCATAAAATTAAAATTCCTTTAAGCTTTTGCCAATAGTGGATAAGAGATATACAATAAAAGAGGTGATCACCCCAAAAGAATCTTTTCTAAAGAGGTAATCAATTAATGAGCGATAACAAAAATAATGTTGGTGCTGGTGTTGTGGCTATTCTGACTGCGGCTGCAACATTTATTGTTGCGGTGACTGGACTAATATCTGTACTTAAGCCATCACCTGATCCTTCTCTCAAAGCAGAACCCCAGAAAACAAACGTTTCTCCTCGTCAAGTTCACTCGGAGTCTCCAGCGTCAAAAGTTACGTTTTCCTGTGGAGAAAGTGAATACAATGGGAAAAGTTTTCCTGCAACAATTGCAACGGGTGATGAATCGATTCCAATTATTCTTTGGAAGCTAGATAATAATCATTTTGGTGATAATTGGCCACCGCTAAAAAGGTGTAAGGAAGTTTCTCGGCGATTCCAAAGAATTTATGATCGTGATGGCTTAAAACGTTCACGATTAGTTGCTACATTAGAAACGTGGGTTCCCAATAAGGAAGTACCTGTAATATGTGCTGTTAAATCAGAAAATTCAGTTTGCCATGAGGAGGATTTATTAATTACTTTAGAATCGAAAGATAACCCTGATGATGTTCTAAAAGAGCTATTAAATCGCCACGAATTACCTAGTCAAGAGCCTCCTGTTTTAAGGGGAGAAAAACCACCTAAGACTTTTGCGGAAGGAAAACGAGTTTTTTATGATATTTCTTCAATTATTCCTTCACCAAAATCTAAAAAGAATACCGAAAAAAGTTCGGAAAAACCTGCTTGGTAAAAATAATTCTGAATTTTATTACTCATTCAAATATATTTGAAATTATGAAACTCCATAAATTGACAAGCCTTGTCTTTGTTTATATTTGTATCGCTATATCATTGCCATTTGGATGTTCTTTAACGTTGGCACAGACGACAAAAGAAATGCAAGCGATTGTGAAGAAACCATTGCCTATTTTTGAGGCAGGAAGCAGTGCAGTTCAAACAATAGATACGAATAATCCTGAAACTATTAAGCTTATTGAAGAAGGAATTAAACGCGCAGAGTATAAATTATCTGTGTATAAAAAATATTCCAAGGATAGTTATCCAGACCCTCAGCATTATCAAGGCAAACGAATGATAAGTGATTTAATTCAAGAAGCCAACGAACGCTTATGTGATTATAATATTAGGCTTGCCGATTTGATAACAAGAGATAAAGAAATTGTAAAATATTGTGGCGATTACTTTAAAGTATTTAACAAAGAATTTGCCGCACAATACAAAAATAATCCATTAGTAGAAGACCCAAATAATATGATGGTCTATTATCCAGAAACGGATATATCAGTGATTAAATCACTTTATAAGGTAATGAAGAAAGAAGGCATTAAAGAAAATCGAAAGTTAATCAAGAGTTTAAAAAATGGGCTTAAGACTCAATCAAACTCAATAAAGGAAACTGGCTACCCTTTACGCTGGGGAATTCATGTCTTAACTATTGGGGAATTAGTTGCAGTAATTAATGATCTCAATTTGATGTTGGCTAGTCATACTAATTCTGTTGATGATTATAAGTCCGCTTTAAATGACTTTAACTTTATGAAGGATAAATATGCGAAATATCTCATGAGAACATTTAGATATGATTCAGATTCATCATTAGCCAAAGAAGGGGCAATGTTAGCTGGAATCGGTCGTCTTCATGAAGCTGAAAGCAAATTTGATCAATCATTTGAAAATCTTCCTTTTGAGTCTTTATCTCGTCTTAAGGATTATGAAAATGTTTTAATCAAGCAAAATAAATATGAAAAAGCACTAGAAATATCTGATTTGGGACGTTCTCTCAATCTGCTCCGTAATTGGGCTGATTCCGCTCTTTCAGAAGAACAAAGACAAGAACAGTTAAAAAAGTTAAAAAATGAACCCAGAATGACTATTGATGACTTTAAAAAGATAGCAAGAGTCAAAAATACAACCATTGTCGAATACTCATTACATGAAGATGATAAACTTTTAATTTGGGTAGTTACTCCTGATAGCAATGTTTATTTTCGCCAGGTAAATTTATCTAACAAGACAGCGAAAATAGCATTTAACCAAGATAACCTATCGTCAGTTTTATCTATCGAGCGGAATTTTCTCAATTTATTCATTTTTAATTTTATAGTTACAATATTGGTTTTGCTGATTTTTGCCAAATCTCAAAATAAAAAATTAGCTATTCTTTTTTTTGGAGTAATTTTAGTTTTAAATACTGTTGGGTGTCAGAACCAAAAACAATCACAATTTGCTCAATCTCAAATTGATAACATTCCCTCTCTAAAGGATTTAATTCAAGTTAATTATGGACTAATTAATCAAGAAAATGGAAGAACAGATATACCCCAAATTATTACTTCTTTGTCAAATAAATATTGTCAAAGATCTATTGAATGTTTACAAAAATTAAATCAAGTATTAATTGAGCCAATAGCAGATATATTACCAACAAATCCTGATGATCATGTGGTATTTATTCCAGATAGTCAATTATTGAAAGTTCCCTTTGCTGCGTTAAGAGATACTCAAGGGAAATACTTGATCGAAAAACATACTATCTATTACGCGCCTTCAATCAAAATTTTAAAAATGCTTCATAATGAGGCTTATTCAAAAGTATCAAATAGTCAGCAGGATGCTCTTATCGTAGGCAATCCTATCATGCCGACCATTAAATTACCTGCTATTGATGAAAGTCGTCAAGAATATAGTGAAATTCGTAATATTAAACCTCAAAAACTTGGGCAGTTAAAAGGAACAGAAAATGAAGCCAGAGAAATTGCCAAGATTTATCAAACAGAACCGTTAATTGGAAAAGATGCGACAGGAGAAATTGTTCTTAAAAAAATGCAGAATGCCGACATTATTCATCTTGCCACTCATGGATTTTATACTTCTAGGGGAGACTCAGTATTAGCGTTAACTCCCGCTCGCTCTTCCTGTGTAGGAGATTCCCCCAGTGATTGCGACTTCTATAATTTAGAAGATGGTTTTTTGGTTTCCTATTCAATTTTTAATCCTAAAACCACTTTCAACGCAAAATTGGTCGTTTTAAGTGCTTGTGAAACGGGTTTAGCTGGATTGGGTGATTATCGTAGTTCTAGTTTCATTAATGAATTTATGAAAAAAGGAGTGCCTAGTATTGTAGTCTCTTTGTGGAAAATTCCTGACTCACCATCTGACGAGTTAATGATCAATTTTCATAAAAATCTTCAAAATGATCCAGACAAAGCCAAAGCATTACGGCAAGCAATGTTAAACACTATGAAAAAACATGAAAATCCTGGCTTATGGTCTGCTTTCGTTTTATTTGGAGAAGCAGAAAAACCAACTAATGCTTTAGATTAATCAATTTAGTCCCTTTAATCCTTCATTTTGGGGGGGAGGTTGCTTTAAGAGAGGTGTTTCAAGGGATTAGGGATGTTAGTCGCTGGTGGCGGTGATTCTCCTGTCAATAATTGCTATAATAGCTAAAATGGTCATAATGGCTAGTTTCTATAAAGGTTAGTTATGAAAACATTAGGAGCCTCAGAAGCAAAAAATCGCTTTGGCGAACTGTTAGACTTGGCTCGAAGAGAACCAGTAAAGATAGCAAAAAAGGGACGTAATGTTGCAGTCGTGCTGTCAATCGAGGAATTTGAGAGATTTTCCGAGTTAGAAAATCAACTTTTGGCTTTACAGGCAGAAAAAGCTCATCAAGAAGGTTTTATCGGAACAACAGAAAGTGAGGCTTTACTGTCAGAAATTTTAAATGCTTAAGATTAACCTATCTCGACAGGCAACTAAACGCTTAAAAAAACTGCCAGATAAACACGCCAAACAAGTAGCCACAAAAATAACCGAACTGAGAACAAATCCCTATCCCCAAGATTCTCTAAAGTTAAAAGGATACTCTTATCATAGAGCCGATATTGGTGAATATCGAATCGTTTATCGTGTTGAGGAGCAAACAATAGAAATCTTGCTGATTGACAAACGAAACGATGATGAAATTTATAAACAACTAAAGAGAACAATATAGAGAATCTTAATTATCAACCATCAATTAATTAGCGATATTATTCCTGCTAAAATCAAGAAAAACAAATTATCTTTAAACACTCATGAGCATTAATGTAACATTTCCCGAAGAACTTCTCATTGCCGCCAGAGAAGAAAAAGAAGCATTCTCTCGTAAAGTCATAATTTATACATTAGGGCATCTTTATCAAGAAGGAAAAATTTCAGCAGGAATCGGCGCACAAGTATTAGGATGCGATAAATATACATTTTATACACTTCTCTCTGAGTATGGTTTTTCCATTATTGATTACACAACAGAAGAATGGGAATCAGAGATACAAACCAGCCGTAAATTAGCCCAAAAAATCAAAGAGAATGAAGATAATTGTTAATTCTACACCGATCATCGCCTTATCTTTGATTAATCAATTAGACCTTCTTAATCAGCTATTTAATGAAGTGATTATTCCTTGAGCAGTTTATCAAGAAATTGTCATCGCTGGAGATAATAAACCGGGGGCAAAAGAACTCAAAAATGCCAATTGGATTCAAGTTCAAGAAGTTGCATCATCATCTCCTCTTGAACCGCTATTACTAGGATTAGATCGAGGAGAATTAGAAGTTATTCTCTTGGCAATTTCAATCAAACCAGACTGGGTAATTATAGATGAGAAATTAGCAAGAAGAGTTGCCAAAGCAATGAAATTACCCGTCAAAGGAACATTAGGAATTCTCTTGGTTGGTTTTTATGCAGGTTATCTATCTAAACAAGAAATTTTAGATTTATCACAACAGTTAGTTGATTATGGAATTCGTATTAGTTCTCCGATTCTTAATTGGCTAAAAACAGAATTAGACAATGATCATTAATACCAACTCAATGCAAAATAAACTACCATGAAACAACTAATCGTACACATTCGTGACCAAGAAAAAGCAGAAACACTCTCTAAAATTTTAACTGCTTTAGATTTTGTTGACTCCGTAGAAATCATCGAAGATCAAACAACATTATCTGATAACGAGCAAGATTTCTTTGCCTTAGCAGGACTGTGGGAAGACAGGGATATTACCCCTAAATCTATCCGTGAAGCAGCATGGCGAGAAGAAAACCGATGATTTTATGTGACACCAATATCCTCATTGAATTCTATAAAAACAACCATAGAATTATCGAAGAGCTTCGCCATATTGGACTAAATCAACTAGCCATTAGTTCTATTACTCAAGCCGAATTATATTATGGATCAATCAATAAAAATGAACTCAACAAAATCAAAAGACATCTCGGATTGCTACATACCTTTCCTGTAGATGTCGCAATATCCAATCAATTTATTAACTTAATGGAAACCTACTCCCTCAGTCACAAACTCAACATCCCTGACGCTATCATTGCCTCAACAGCATTAGTGCAGAATATTAAGCTATATACATTGAATTTGAGAGATTTTTGTTTTATTCAAGGCTTAGAACTCTATGATCTGTCAAATGAATAACCCATCAACGTTAGCATTTTCCAGCGTTCAGCGAACCAGTCATGAATTAGTCAAAAAATCAAAGAGAATGAAGATAATTGTTAATTCTATTCCCAATTTAGCGCCTTTAATCCTTCATTTTGGGGGAGAGGTCGCCTTAAGAGAAGTGTATCAAGGGATTAGGGATGTTAGTCGCTGGTGGCGGTGATTCTTGTCCCATTAATTAACAATGATTAATTAATAATTAATCGGCGAAATTCAGTAAAATAGTAATAGACCAAATTAGAGGGAAAAAAATTATCTATGGCAACTACATCAGAAGACGTATGGAGACTCTTAGCCGAATTAGCGACTGCTCAGGCCGAATTAACTGCTGCTCAAAAAGAAACTGACAAACAACTCAAGGAGACTGACCTACTATTGAAGGAAGTTAGTCAACAACAGAAGGAAAAACAACAGAAGGAAAACGCCCAACAACAGAAGAAGACTGACAAACAACTCAAAGAATTAGGTCAGCAAATTGGGGGATTAGGGGCAAAATTCGGCAGCTTTACCGAAGGACTTGCCCTTCCCTCAATGGAAACGATTCTCAGACAACGGTTTGGTATGGAAGTTATCAGTCCCAGTGTGCGAGTCAGTAAAGATGGACAACACCTAGAAATTGATGT
>NZ_SFBV01000050.1:0-42499 GCF_007095585.1 Microcystis sp. M_OC_Ca_00000000_C217Col | reverse complement strand
TATCAGTTAAGTAGTCATGCAAAATTAATTACCTGCCCGATCGAGCTAAAACCCTTACGGGGCAATGATCGTCATGTGTAAATAATTTTGCCTAGGTACTTATCAGTTATCAGTTATCAAATGTGAGGCGATTTTTGTCAATTGTTTTTGCTCTAGAGCGAACTAATCAATTAAGTCTCTTGCCAGATAAGGATTTAGTCGATTTATGCCCCCCTATCGAACCATAACAAGTAACGAAGAGCCTCATTTCACTGATTACTGTTCACTGCAAATAGCTTGAATTGTGCTGTTTTGTCATTTTTCACTGGTGGGGGGTTGTTGAACGATAAATTGGGGATAGAGTTGCATTTGCTTAGGATTTAAAGAAGGTCGAGAGATAGTCAAAACTTTTTGTTTAGCTAACTCTTGAGTCATGGTATCTAAAGTTTGAGCGATACGCAAATTATATTCTAATTGTTCCCCAGAAGAAAGCAGATTACTTAAGCCATCAATTAAACGTCTTAAATTCTCGCGAAATTGGGGATCACCGATTAAATCATCAATATCGGAGGTGATTTTTTGAGTATTTTCAAAAGTCACCCGAGCAGATTCGAGAGTTTTTTGCAACACGACAATTGTAGCAGGATCGTTAATAGTTTTAGTAATTTCTCGTAAATTATTCGATGTTTCCACCGCATTATTCAAAATCGTCTCGATATTTTGCATGACTTGTTTAGTATCAATTTCATCTAAACCAGCATTCAACCTCAGGGCGGTATTATTGAGATTATTAGCGAGACTACCAATACCTAAACTAGCTTGATTAATATTATCGAGAGTATTAACAATTTGTCCCCGATTTTCGCTGAGAACACCATTAAGATTAGCGACTAATTGGGAAGATTGTTGAAAAGTTCTGCTGATTTGACTGCGATTTTCCTGAACCGTACTATCTAAAGTATTGATAAAACGCGAGGCATTATTAGCCGTATTAGTCACCGAGCGACTGGTGGCGGCTAATTCCAAAGATAGACGAGAAATTTCTCTTTGGGCATTACGGATAGTTTGGGAGGTATCATCGGATAAACGGGCGATTTTTTGGGCCGCTATAGCGGTATTTTTGGTGACATCATTGAGATTACCCACAAATTCAGGACTGGTAAAAGTATCCACTAAACGACCAACACTAGACATTAATTGTGTTCCTGTTGTCCCCTGTAAACGACTATTATTACAGAGAATTAACTCTTGATCACAGTCGGGACCCAGAGGGTCGAGATTTTTGGCCTCAGCACTTAAAGAAACTAAGGGAGTGATATCGATGGCTGCCTCCCCAATTAATCCAGAAAGATTGGTAGTAACAGTTACCTTCCTAGGCATAACTAAAGTAGCAGAAGCAATCTCGGCAATAACTTCCACTTGATTACTCCCCGGGATAAAACTCGTAATTCTTCCCACTCTCACCCCGCGAAAACGTACCGGCGCCCCGACTTGTAACCCTTCCACGTCAGCAAACTCGAAGATTAATTGATAGGTTCTTTGACCAAATCCTCCCCCGCGAACCCAGATAGCGAGCGCCCCAAAGACCAATAATCCGCCTAGGGCAAACAAACCTAGTCTTCCTTCCCGTAAAGCTCGCGAACTCTGCATGATTTTTCTCTCATTCTCGATAGTTCTTAATTTAGCTTAATCTAGCTTAAACGATTGTCCTAATCGGACCTTCAATGCTGGCACTAAAAAATTGCCGAATCATGGGATGATCGGTACGATCGATATCTGCCACTAATCCCTGCCATTGCACTTTTCCCTGATAGAGAAATACTACTCGATCGGCGGTGCGTCGGATGGTACTTTGTTGGTGAGAAACCATTACATAAGTGTTCGCAGACCCCGATTTTTCATGGAGAGTCCGCACTAGATCCTCGATAATTGTGGAAGCTATCGGGTCTAATCCCGCGGTAGGTTCATCATATAGCAATAATTCGGGATTATCGGCCTGATTATCGGGATTAGTGATAATAGCGCGGGCAAAAGCCACCCGTTTACGCATTCCCCCCGATAGTTCCGAAGGATAAAGGTCACTAATTCCCTGTAAACCGACCATTTCCAGGCTTTTTTCCACTAATTCCCTAATTCTGGCTTTTTTTAACTTAGTTTGTTCATAAAGATAAAAACCGACATTTTCCCCGACGGTGAGAGAATCAAACAGGGCCGTTTGTTGAAAAACCAAGGAAGTTCGCATCGCTTCTCGACCATCTTCTAGCAATCCCTGACGCAATTGACCTTTAATACGAATTTCTCCCGCATTTATCCCCGTTAATCCCGCAATTACTCGTAAAACCGTCGATTTTCCCGTTCCCGACGGTCCGATAATTACCAGGGCCTCCCCTCGATAAATGGTTAAATCTAAACCTTCGAGAATAACGTTATCCCCGAATCTTTTCGATACTCCTCTCAATTCAATTAACGGTTCTTTCATCGTCGCTTAATTATCTTATAACCTCTGGAATTTTAGGGAGATGGGGAAGTGGGAAGTATTTTCAGTGAACAGTAAACAGTAATCAGTCAACAGTAATCAGTGAACTGAAAACTGATAACTGATAACTGATAACTCAGGGTAAGCGCATCTTAACAATCCTTGACAAAATGAACTTTATATGAGTTGCTTACCCAGAGAGCGATTCAGGCATATTTGAGGAGAATTGGCCATCTCAATTGTTAAGCAAAAATCGACCAAATGTGAAGATTTCGTAACTATTCTGATTGACTGGTATCACCTGAAATGCCCACACAGCAAGCGGATCACAAAATTGGCCAATTGTCAATAGCTTTTGAGATGCTCTCACCCTGACTGATAACTGATAACTGATAACTGATAACTGATAACTGATAACTGATAACTGATAACTGATAACTGATAACTGATAACTGACTCGATTCTGGCTGCTATAGTAGAAAAGCACCCATTGCTGACGATATCTGAGGTAGATTGCCGTGACTATTGCTTTAGACCAACTGCTCACCCCCGACATTTTTCGACCGGCGCGTTATTTGGGCAACGAGTTAGGTGCTAAACATAAAGAATGGGCAAGTGCTGTGGTTCGTTGGGTGTTAACCTATCCGGAAGTGTACGAAGTGGGGGCATCTAACCTCGGCCATATTATCCTCTACAATATCCTCAATGCTCAACCCCGCCAACTTTGCGATCGCACTTATCTACCCGCACCGGATTTAGCCCAAAAACTCAAACAGACAAAAACCCCCCTATTTGCCCTAGAATCCCGTCGTTGCCTCACCGATTTTGATATTCTGGGTTTTAGTCTCAGTTACGAGCTAGGAGCCACCAATATTTTAGAAATGCTCGACCTAGCGGCAATTCCCTTGACTTGGAGAGAAAGAGACTCAGGTAACTATCCGCTAATTTTTGCCGGGGGACAAACTGCCACCTCTAACCCCGAACCCTACGCCGACTTTTTTGATTTTATCGCCCTCGGTGATGGCGAAGAATTATTGCCAGAAATCGGTTTAATTTTAGAAGAAGGTAAACTAGCTAATCTAAGCAAAGAAGAACTATTGCTAGATTTAGCCCAAATTCCGGGGGTATATGTCCCCCGTTTCTACGATGTCACCCCAATCGGTGCAGTTATCCCCAATCGTGACGATGTACCGAAAAGAATTTTACGCCGGGTAGCTACTCCTATCCCAGCCTATTCTATCGGTTTAGTTCCCTTCGTGGAAACGGTTCACGATCGCCTGGTGGTGGAAATTCGTCGCGGTTGCACTCGGGGATGTCGTTTTTGTCAACCGGGGATGTTAACCCGTCCTGCGCGGGATGTGCAACCAGAAGCAGTCATCGAATCGATTGAAAAAGGAATGCGAGCGACGGGATATAATGAATTTTCCTTATTATCTCTCAGTTGCTCCGATTATCTAGCTTTACCTGCCGTGGGTATGGAGATTAAAAACCGTCTCCAGAATGAGAATATATCTCTATCGTTACCCAGTCAAAGAGTCGATCGCTTTGACGAAAATATTGCTAACATAATTGGGGGCAATCGTCAATCGGGTTTAACCTTTGCACCGGAAGCGGGAACCCAACGGATGCGCGATGTGATTAACAAAGGGTTAACCAACGAAGAACTACTCAGAGGGATAAAAACTGCCGTCGAACAGGGTTGGGATAAGGTCAAACTCTATTTTATGATCGGTTTGCCAGGGGAAACCGATGTGGATGTCATCGGTATTGCGGAAACGGTGCGTTGGTTGCGTCGGGAATGTCGTTTACCGAAGCGGAAACCCCTCGATTTTACCATAACTATCTCGAATTTTACCCCTAAACCCCATACCCCCTTCCAGTGGCATTCCGTCTCAACGGCCGAATTTATCCGCAAACAGGAGTTATTAAGACAGGAATTCCAAGGCATGAGAGGGGTAAAAGTCAATTATACCGATGTCCGCATCTCGGCCATGGAAGATTTTATCGGTCGCGGTGACAGAAGTTTAGGGAAAGTGGTGCTGTGCGCTTGGCAATTGGGAGCCGGGATGGATGCTTGGTGGGATAATACGGAAAAAGCCTATCAAGCATGGTCACAGGCGATCAAAGAATCCGGTTTAACTTGGAAATATCGTCAGGTAGAACAGGGAGAATGGAATATTTTTGCCGATACAGACAAAGATATTTTAGAGCGTCCTTTGCCCTGGGATCATCTGGATACCGGTATCGATAAAAAATGGCTAGAGGAGGACTTAAAACGCGCCCTAGACGCGGCAACGGTTCCCGATTGTTCTTTTGAGGGTTGTTCCCATTGTGGCGTTTGTAGCGTCGATTTTGGCCATAATATCGTTATTGAAGCGCCTCCGATTCCCGCTTTTGCCGGACATTTTCAACCCAATCAAGAACGCGCCCAAAGAATTCGGGTTTGGTTTGGCAAAATTGGCGAAATAGCCCTAGTTAGCCACTTGGATCTGGTGCGTTTATTTGATCGCGTCGTCCGTCGGGCTGCTATTCCCATTTCCTTTACCGGTGGATTTCACCCCGGTCCGCGCATTTCGATCGCAAATGCCTTATCCTTGGGAGCAACCAGTAGCGGTGAGATTGTCGATTTTGAATTGACAAAAGTGATGGATTTAGAGAGGTTTAAACAGCAATTAAGCGCACAATTGCCCGCAGATTTACCAGTTTATCAGGTGGAAGAAATTCCCTTAAATGCCCCTGCTGCCACCCGTTTGTTAGAAAAAGCCGAGTATTTGCTCACTTTTAATAGCGAGGGAATTGACTGTCAACAGTGGCAAAATTGGCTCGAGGCAATTAAGCAAGCAACGGTGATGGAACGGGAAAAAACCACCAAATCCGGCAAAAAAGTCACGATTAATCTGCGAGAACAATTATATGAATTAGAGTTAAAAACTGTTGACAATCAAGCCGTTTTGTGCTATGTGGGCAGTTGTCGCAATGATGGCACTTTACTGCAGCCCGATCATATCGTCGAGATGTTAGAAAGGGTTTCTGGCCAAGAACTTTCGCTGCTGAATTTTCATCGTCAGCGCTTGATTTTAGGGGCTTAACCATCGTCAACTGTTCCCTTTATACTAAACTAAGTAGTCGTGCAAAATTAATTTCCTAGTCGAGACTCCGAGACAGGAGACTCCGAGACAGGAGACTCCGAGACGGGAGACTCCGAGACAGCTATTAGGGATCGGATTTGAGTTTTCAGTTCACTGTTTACTGATCACAGCAGAATTCTGACGGAGTAGTGGCTTAGATGTGTAATTAATTGTGCTTAGATACTTAAGAGAGTCAGCTAATCTTGATCGACTAATTCTAAGGAATCATCAATCAAAGCTGGCCGATAATTTTGAACAACCATCGGTAAAAAAGCCCCTCTTAAACCCTTTTTTATTCTCTCGGCCGTTTGATCAAAAACCACAAATAAAGGATGAATTTTTTCTGCACCTTCACTAAACATATGTTGTTCTCTGGGGGGCATTAACCATTCATATTCTTTATCTAAACAGATTTGGGTTTCGCGCCAGCGTTTCAACAAATCAGAGAAATCTTCCCCCGGACGATGGATAAAAATCAGGATTTCTGAACCTAATTTAATTTTCCATTCCGGATCACACATCAGAATAGCCAAATCACAGGCTAATTGTACCGTCTTTCTAGATTCAAGGCCAGAAGGTGGACGAATTCTGACCAAGGGCAAGGGAATAGTAATTAAACTCTCTTCAGGACGACGCAGACTAGGAATTAACTCTAAATAGGGGCGATATTGTCGCAATAATTCGATCGCCCCTTCACGACAGCTGTATTCCGCTAATAAAGTTTCGTAAGACACAGATTCACCTAATCAAATAAAGGGAGATGAAAATTAAAATTTTTCTGATTTCAAGCTACCGACGACTAACTGATAACGGAAATGACTCCTCTAAACTTATCCCAAGGCATCGAAGATTTTAAACATGGGCAAGTACATAGACAAAAGAATAATTCCCACCATCCCCGCAACACCAATCATCATCAAGGGTTCAATGATACTGGTTAAAGCTTTAATGGCCTGTTCCACCTCATCTTCGTAGAAATCCGCCACTTTCATCATCATGGCATCTAATTCTCCCGTTTCCTCCCCAATACTAATCATTTGAATTGCCAAAGCTGGGAAAACATTGGCTTTTTGTAGGGCCAAACTCATCATTCCCCCCTGCTGAATTTCCGCCTTGGCACCAGCGATCGCATTGGCAATTACCTGATTACCCACCGTATTACAAACGATGTCGAGGGAACTTAAAATTGGGACACCAGAACGCGTCAGAGTCCCAAAAACCCGGCAAAATCTAGCCACAGCCGACTTTTCATTCAAATCACCAAAAAGAGGCATTTTAAGGAAAAAATGGTCAATTTGCAGACGACCCATCGGGGTTTTGTAATAGCGACGCAGTAAAAAAACCGTGGCAACAATGGTGACAATCGGAATTAAAATCAACCAACTACGCATCACACCACTTAAAAAGAGCATAAATTGCGTTAAAGCCGGTAGTTCCACCTTTAAATCGGTGAAAATTTTCGCAAAGACGGGAATTAAAAAGATCGTCATCCCGAAAAACACAACTACCGCCAAAATTCCCACCGCTACTGGATAAGTCATCGCTGATTTAATCTGGTTTTTCAAGCGGGCCATATCTTCCAAAAGTTTCGAGAGACGGTTCAGCACTTCATCGAGTACCCCCCCCGTCTCTCCAGCTTCGATCATACTGACATAAAGTTGATCAAAACATTCGGGATGTTTGGCCATCGCTTCCGATAACGGACTCCCTTGCTGTACCTCAGCACTAATCGCTTGTAGGGCTTTTTTCATCTTGGGATTACCGCATTGATCCCCCAAAACTCCCAAACATCTCACAATCGCCACACCAGCATTAATCATTACCGAAAATTGACGGGAAAAAACCGCTTTATCTTTGATGGAAATGCTGGCAAACATCAACTGTAAACCGGAAAGATCGATCTCTCCCCCCACTTTTTTGACTTTACCGACGGCGGCATATTTCGCCTTCAGCATCGTCCGGGCCTGTTCGGGAGACATAGCTTCAACTTTCTCTTGGAAAACTTTTCCAGAGCCGCTTTTAACTTGTGCGACAAAAGTAGGCATAGAACAAATCAGTTATCAGTTATCAGTTATCAGTTATCAGTTATCAGTTATCAGTTATCAGTTATCAGTTATCAGTTATCAGTTCACTGTTTACTGTTTACAGCAAAAAACTTCCCACTCTCCTATACCTTTTAAACAGGATTTAGGATTAAATCCGGGCTTTAGCGTTAGTGCTGGCCCCGGCGATAAGACGTTGTAATTCATCGGGTTTACCGCTTTTAGAAATGGCCTCTTCCAAAGAGACAACACCCCTAACAACTAAATTAGCTAATCCCTGTTCCATGGTTTGCATTCCTAACTTCATTCCCGTTTGAATTGCTGAGTAGATTTGGGGGGCTTTTCCTTCCCGAATTAGGTTAGCGATCGCTGGAGTTACCACCAGGATTTCCTGTACCATTGCCCGGCCAAATTCCCCCGGTTTAGGATTTTTTTTCTTGACTAGGTTTTGACTAAAAACTGCTAGTAAAGAATTGGATAACATGGCGCGAATTTGTGCCTGTTGGTTAGCTGGAAAAACGTCAATGATCCGATCCACTGTTCCCGCTGCTGAGTTGGTGTGCAGGGTTCCGAAGACTAAGTGACCGGTTTCTGCCGCCGTGATTGCCAAACTAATTGTTTCTAAATCCCGCATTTCTCCCACAAGGATAATATCAGGATCTTCCCGTAAAGATGCTCTTAAAGCGTTAGCAAAACTCTTGGTATCTTCTCCTTTTTGTCGTTGGTGAAACAGACTTTTTATATTAGTAAAAACGTATTCAATTGGGTCTTCTACAGTTAAAATATGTTCAGACCTAGTCCGATTAATTAAGTCTAAAATTGCCGCTAAAGTGGTAGTTTTACCCGAACCTGTTTGGCCAGTTACGAGAATTAATCCCCGCGGTCTTTCCGATAACTCCCGTACTACTCTAGGTAAATTTAATTGTTCAAAGTTAGGAATTTTAGAGGACAAAGCCCGTAAACAAGCTGCATAAGCCCCCCTTTCTTTATAAACATTGACCCTAAATCTTGCTAATCCTTTCACCCCGTAGGAACAGTCTAATTCCCAATTCTGCTCTAACTCTTTTCTTTGAGTATTATTGAGCATACTAAAAATCAATTTCTGACAATCTTGCGGGGTTAAAGATTCTTCATTAATCGGGGCGAGTTTGCCACTAATGCGAAAATAGACTGGCGCCCCAGACTGAATGTGCATATCAGAACCGCCCATCTCGACCAATTGTTGCATTAAATCTTCGATCATTAATTCCATAAGTTAAACCCCATCTTTAAGGTAAAATCAGTGAACAGTAACCAGTGAAAAGACATTGGGAAAGTGCTATTTAAGACTACTCACTTAATACTCCTTACTTAAAACTCAAATCTCATAACTGATAACTGAAAAACTGTCTTAATCACTAAATCGCGGTGTCATACAATAGGGACAATCGAGCCATTCTGGTTGTAGTTCGGCGCGACAACCACGACAGATTAAACCGCTTTTCCGTTTGGCTTTTAGTTCCGCTTCCAGACCGGAATCGGTAAATGTCACCCGTTCCACTTCTTCGAGGGTGGTGTAACCCTCGCGCACCAGATTTAAACTATAGGCTAGGAGTGTCACCATGCCCTCATCGACGGCCGTCTCCTTAATGCGATCAGTGGTTGCCCCTTGGTTAATTAACTGCTGTAGTCGTTCACTATTCTGCATTACCTCATAGACACCAATGCGACCTTTATAACCGCTGCCGCTACACTTAAGGCAGAGATTGCCCTGTTTTCGCGCCTGTTGAATTTCCTCAAGGGTGAGGGTATTAGCCTTATAAAAGGTCACTTCCCGTTCATTGGCGGCGGAAAGACCAAAACGGGCTAATTCCTCTTGACTGGGGTGATAGGCGACTCGACACTGGCTACAGACGCGCCGCACGAGACGCTGGGCCAAGACTCCCAAGAGAGAACCAGAAATCATAAACGGTTCAACCCCCATCTCATCGAGACGAGCGATCGCACCTGCGGCATCGTTGGTGTGTAGGGTAGTTAGGACCAAGTGACCAGTTAAGGCCGCCTCGATCGCTGTTTTGGCCGTTTCCTTGTCCCTAGTTTCTCCCACCAGAATCACATCCGGGTCTTGTCGCATGAATGCCCGCAGAATCGAGGCGAAATCCATGCCTTTTTCGCGAATTACCTGCACCTGGGTGATGCCCGGTAGAGAATATTCGATCGGATCTTCGGCCGTACTAATATTGACCCCGGGGTGATTTCTTTCGGCTAACACCGAGTATAAAGTGGTGGATTTCCCCGAACCGGTCGGGCCTGTCACCAGCAACAGACCAAAGGGACGACTGGCCATGTCTCGGACGATTTGCAGGGTCTTTTGGTCGGTGATTAGTTTATCTAAACCCAACTGGGTAGCCGAGTTATCGAGAATCCGTAAACAGACTTTTTCCCCGTAGCGACTGGGCAGGGTATTAACCCGAAAATCCACTTTCCGCCCTTGATACATCCGCCGAATTTTACCATCTTGGGGAAGACGACGTTCGGCGATATCGAGCTCGGCCATGATTTTAAGACGGGCTGTCACCGCCGGGGTAATTCTTTTCGGCAGTGGATCAAAAGCTTGATGAAGAACTCCATCTTTGCGAAAGCGAATTTTCAGGAATTCTTCTTGGGGTTCGATGTGAATATCGGAAGTCCCTTCCTGTAGGGCTTTAGCTATAATTTTATTGACGAGGTTGATGACGGGAGCTTGATTAGCTTCCCCTTCTCCGAGATCATCGGCCACTTCATCGTTAGCCGCACCAGAGGCCACCTCAATATTGCTGACAATACCAGTGAGATCCGAGAGTTTTTCTAGTTCTTTTTCTTTTTGCAGTCGGGCTTTTTCCTGTTCTAATTCCGATTGAGCCGAGTGGAATTTTTCCAGTAATCTTTCATAATCTTCGCTAGTAATCACCAAACGCTGTAAACCTAACTCCCTGGGGCGGAGAATACGATTAATATCGTCGGAAGCCTCGAGGTTGTCGGGATCGACCATGGCTATCAAAATCGCAGCCGGCTCTCCTTCGATCTTTCGCAGGGGGATGAGACGATAGCGACGACAAAGATCGATCGGAATCAAAGAATCGATCAATCGGGCTATTTCCAGTCCATCCACATCGCTTAATTCGGGGTCGATCGATTCGACTCCGTAGAGAATTTTTAATTCAAATAACTGATTTTTCTTGTACTGTCGCTGCAAATCCGGGGGCAAAGGGCGCCCAGTTAGTTGTTGTAATATTTCTACTAGCGATCGTCCCGATTTCCGTGTTTCCACCAGGGCCTGTTGCATTTGGTCGGCACCGATATATCCCGACTGCACCAACTTGTTACCAAAAGGGGAAAAGTAATTGCGTAGGGCAACGGCACGGGTTTTCTTGGAAGAAAATGTCATAGACGATTCTTAACCTCTCCACTACCCTTAAATGTTCCCAATTTTACTGGTAAAATTGCATTCTAGCAAAAATTTTTCCAGATCACCGATTATCTATCGGGGTCGCTTATATCCAGTTACGCATCTTGTCCACAAAATGTTACATTAAGGGTTAAACCTTGATTATTAGCTGGTACTTAAAGACCAAAATTAGCAGTAAATGGTCATATATTGCCAAATTACCCAATAAAATTGTCTACTATGAGTGCAGAACCAAATACCTCAGTAATTTTCGACGAAAACCAAGAATCCTTTCCTAATTCCCCCGAATCCCTGACCACCGAATCGGAAGCCAGTGTCACCGATGAAGCCAAAACTGTGACGGATCAGGCCGCCTCTAGCGAGGAATTTTCCTTTCTAGGTGGAATGACTATCGATACTCTACAAGAGGAAATTGATACTCTCAAACAGCAGTTAGAGGAGCAAACCCAACAGGTTGATGCCTATAAGAAACGCTATATCACTCTAGCGGCCGAGTTCGACAATTTTCGCAAACGCACAGCCAAGGAAAAAGAGGAACTGGAAACAAAAATCAAGGGCAAAACCCTGATGGAAATTCTTGGCGTGGTGGATAATTTTGAGCGCGCTCGTACTCAAATTAAACCGGCTAATGATGGCGAGATGGGTATTCACAAGAGTTACCAAGGAGTCTATAAAATCTTAGTAGAGAGTCTCAAGCGTTTAGGCGTTTCCCCCATGCGTCCGGAAGGTCAACCCTTTGATCCCACCTACCACGAAGCGATGATGCGGGAGTACACCGATGAACATCCCGAAGGCACGGTAGTCGAGCAGCTAGTGCGAGGATACACTCTCGGAGAAGATGTTTTGCGTCATGCTTTGGTAAAAGTGGCTGCCCCCAAAGAGACAGATCCTAACGCTGATCCGTCAGAATCCACTTCCATTCCATCCCAGGAATCAGTCTAAAATTCCGATGGGGATTAAACTGGTTTGAGGGTTAGGTATTAGCCAGTAGGGTCTGTATTCCCTCCCGATCACCTATCCCTCATCCCCACTGAAAGACTTTTTCTCGCTTTTATCTTTTAATTAAAAACGCTTCTATACCCAAGGCTTTTGCCCCTTGATAGTCCTCTTTTTTACTATCGCCAATATGCCAAGCTTGTGCGGGGGGACAATCATGTTTTTGTAGGGCGATTTGAAAAATTTCCGGATCGGGTTTGGCTGCTCCTGTCTGGGAAGAAATCGTGATCGATCGAAAAAAATATTCTAAGCCTAATTCGGCCAAAACTTGGTAGATACGACTATCAAAATTAGAAATAATGCCCAACTCGATCCCCTGAATCTGCCAGAGTCTTAAAGCGGGAATGACATCCTCGTACAGCAGCCAAGGCTCGGCCGTGGCAAAATGATGATAAAGTTCGCCAAAAAAAGCCTCAAAATCGGGAAATCTTTCCAGATAACCTAATTTATTAAAAACTGCCCCAGTCAGCGATCGCCACCAGCGGTACTCTAACTGAGGAATTTGTGCCGGTTCAACATCAGGAAAAGCTAGGGGTGGAGAATTGGGGAAAATAGCCAAGAAAGATTGTTCTAGACTCTCGGACACCACCTCTACCCCAAAATCCGCCGCTATTTGGCTATAAATTGCTCCGACACTGCCTTTTACCCCAAAAAGGGTCCCCACAGCATCGAGAAAAATAACTTGCGGTTTCTCCATGAGAGTTTTGTCTTTAACGGTCTAACTGAGGTTTTTAGGGTCGGTCCTTTGGGAGGACTAACACACCTAACCATTGCTTATTTTAAAGGATTATGGCCGAAATTCTCGGATCACTTGCCAAACCCTTAATACCTCTGCCACTGTCCATGCTTGGGCAAAAGCTCCCCTAGGGGTAAAAGGGGCATTACCATCGAAAATTTCACTTAAATTACCGATACAGCTATCCCGAAGATGATCGATCATCGGTGTTAAAAAACTCTCGGCTAGGATAGGATCGCGATAGACTTTCAGATGGGCTTCGATAAATGCCCCTAATAACCATCCCCAGACTGTTCCCTGATGGTAGGCACTATCTCTTTTTAAGCGATCGCCACTGTAAACGCCACGGTAATCGGGATGATCGGCATCAAGCGATCGCAAACCGCGAGAAGTTAACAATTTTAAAGCACAAATATCGACAATGGCCTTTTTCTGTGGGGAATTTAATAACTCCTCCACCGACAAGGACACGGCAAAAAGTTGATTCGGTCGTAAACTGGCATCATTACCCTTGTCCGTATCCAAAACATCATAACAATACCCCAGAGAATCGTCCCAAAAGCGAGAAAAACCTTGTAAGGTCATTTTTCTCATTTTTTCGTAATCAGTGGCATCTATGCCCAAATAATGGGCAAATTGAACCATAATTTTTAGGGCATTGAACCAAAGAGCATTAATTTCTACGGGTTTGCCGATGCGGGGAGTAATCACCCGATCATCAACTTTGGCATCCATCCAAGTCAATTGTACTCCCGCTTCGCCGGCATAGATCAAACCATCGTCATCTAGGTGAATATTGTAGCGAGTGCCGCGACGAAACCAAGCGATCACTTCCGTTAAAGCGGGATAAATAGTTCTGAGAAACTCAATATCTTGGCTTTGGTTAAAATAGCAACGAATGGCTTCAAAATACCAAAGAATAGCATCGACAGCGTTATATTCGGGGATTTCTCCGCCATCGGGTAGCAAATTCGGCAATAAACCCCGGTCTAGATAACGGGAAAAAGTTAGTAAAATCTGACGGGCGATCGCAGGTCGGCCTGTAGTCAAAGTTAACCCTCTCAGGGAGATCATCGTATCGCGACCCCAATCACCAAACCAAGGATAACCTGCGATTATCGTTTTGCCGTCCGGTTGATCCCGGAGAGGACGACTAACGATAAACTGGTCGGCAGCGAGGGTAAGTTGTTGAATCCATGGTGGCTGCTGGGGATTAATCAGACTACTCTCGTAGCGATAGCGAGACTCTAGAGAAGATTGACCGTCTAAACTGGGATCGGGACGGGTACTAGCGGCAATTGTCACCGATTCTCCCACTTTAAGAGTAGCCGAAAAACTGGCGGCATGGAGATGATTTTCTCGATCGATTAAACCACGATAACGTTCCACGGCCAAATCAAAGCGATAATACCAGATATGAGCGGGAAAAACCTGTCCCTGACTGATTAATAGATAAAAAGGTACAGCATTGTCATAGGCAATCACTCTGACTCCTTTTTCCAGGGGACTAATAGCCATTTGCCAGTTAAAACCCTGGGTATTGCCGTGAAAATCACGATAATTGACAAAAGCAGTGAGATTCAGGGTTAGGGGAGAATTGCCGCGAAGGTAGGTATAGCGGGTATAGGTGGTATTTTCTCCCTGTTCCATCCAGATACGCTTTTCTAGTAAGGCATCCCCACAGATAAAAGTCCAGACGGGAATTGTCCCTTCCAGATGAAAACTTTCGATATTAATATAGCCTTGCGGTTCGATCGTAGCACCTAACCAGCGATTGCTGGCCAGATGATAAATTTTCTGGTTATATTGTACCGATTCATCGATTTTAGTCACAAGAAGCGTTCTTTGGGTCGGTGGAGCCAAAGCAGCGATCAAGAGGCCATGATAACAGCGAGTCAGCAATCCGGCCACGGTTCCCGCAGCAAAACCACCAATACCATTAGTGACCAACCATTCACGCTTTTCAGCCACTGGGAGACAATTACAGATATCCCGACCGAAACGGAGCTTGACCATGAGCTTCCCAATTCCTAGTAATTTTGTTATAATCAAAAATTGTGTCTTTATATCTATAGACTAACTCTATCTTAAGGAGGAAAATCGGCAGTGAGTAAACGTACTTTAGAAGGAACCACGCGCAAACAGAAGCGCACTTCCGGATTTAGAGCGAGAATGCGTAGCGTCAACGGACGCAAAGTAATTAAAGCTCGTCGGAAAAGAGGGCGCTATCGTTTAAGTGTTTAGGTTATTCTGGGAACCGACTAATTTTCGTGGGATTACCCCAAGTTCATCGCTTAAAACATCGACAGGATTTTCAAGCTGTCTATGGAAAAGGGAGGCGTTATCACGGTTCCCACTTAACCTTAATTAGTTTAGAGGATTCTTGCCCAGATACCCCCGAACCGAGTCGTTTTGGTATCTCGATTAGCAAGAAAGTTAGTAAAAAAGCGGTGGTTCGTAATCGACTAAAAAGGCAAATACGAGCGGTAATTCGGGAGTTATTGCCAGAAATAGCGACAGGATGGCGAGGGATAATCATTATCCGTCCCGAGGCGATCGAGTGCAATTATGAACATTTTTTGCGAGAATTAAAGCAGTTGTTAGTGAAGGCGAATATAATTCATGGGCATTAAAGAAGAAACTTTTTATGAAGGCGGTCCGCACATCGGCGACCTAATCATCAATATACTGCTAGGATTCACAGTGATTTGTTTACCTTTAACCGTTGGGGCAGTGGTGCGGGCAATCTGGTTAAGATATAAGATAACCGATCGGCGGATTTCAATCACCGGGGGGTGGATGGGACGCGATCGCACAGATATTATCTATTCAGAAGTGGCAAAAGTGGCAAAAATGCCGAGAGGAATTGGTCTTTGGGGGGATATTGTCGTAACTCTCAAGGATAGAAGTCGTTTAGAAATGCGCGCGATGCCGAAATTCCGGGAAATTCATGACTACATTGCCGAAAGAGTCGCCGATAAAACCGGTCGTCCCCTAGAATCGATCATCAGTCAATAAAACAAAATAATCGATCGCCGAGATTCGATAAATTAGATTTGTCAAAGTGAACCCCTATTAAACGAGAAGGCATAGATTAAAGCCATGGATTTTGGAGTCGGATTTATTTCCACAAATATCATGTTGCCAATCCTAGATTTTTTCTTTCGGATTGTGCATAGTTACGGTTTCGCCATCATTGCTTTAACGCTGGTGGTGAGATTTGCCGTCTTTCCCCTCAGCGCCGGCCAGATTCGCAATATGAGAAAAATGCGAATCACTCAACCCTTGATGAAGGAAAGACAAGCAGAAATTCAACAACGCTACAAAAACGACCCCCAAAAACAACAGGAGGAAATGGGCAAATTAATGCAGGAGTTGGGCAATCCCTTGGCCGGTTGTTTACCCCTGTTATTACAAATGCCGATTCTTTTGGCTTTATTTGCGACGCTGCGGGGTTCCCCCTTCTCGGATATTAACTATACTGTCGATTTACAAGTGCTGCCGAGCGAACAAATCGCCCTCGTGCAGCGCCAACCCTATGGCACCAAACCCCAAAACGTTTATATTGACGAGTCTCTCCACTATCCCATCACCGCTTTTTTACCCCAAGGCAATAAAATCGCCCCGGGAGAACAGGTAAAAATCGACCTGCAAAACGACCAGGGCAAGTCTTTAAGCCAATTAGCCACGGAAGTACCCGAAAATAACCTAAAACCCACCTACGAGGTGCTTAAAGGGCAAGAACTGGTGCAAGTTAATGAAGACGGTTCCATCGTCGCTGTAGCCCCCGGAGATGCCAGTATTAAAGTTATCGTGCCGGGGATTGCCGCTAATACGGGTTTTCTCTTTATTGAGGCCCTGGGAAGAATTGGGGCAACCGGTCCAGATGGTGAAATTCACTGGGATATCTTGGCGATGGTGATCGCTTTCGGTATTAGTATCTATGTTAACCAAGAGTTATCCGGCGCCGGTGCGCCTTCGGGGGGAGCAGCCCAACAACAGCAAACGGTGAATAAAATCACCCCGATAATTTTTAGTATGATGTTCCTGTTTTTCCCCTTACCGGCGGGGGTATTGATGTATATCCTAACTGCGAACATCTTCCAAACTATTCAAACGGTGATTTTGATGCGGGAACCGTTACCGGAAAACCTGCAAAAATTGGTAGCGGAACAGGAAAAAACGGAAAAATCCCGCGATGCTCTCCCCTTTGAAAAACGTTCTAGCAAGAAAAAGGAAAAAACATCGTAATGAGTATATGGGAGCAAAATAGCGAGAACGCTAAACAATGGCTGGAAAAACTGCTAAAGTTGATGGCCATGTCCGCAGATGTCCAGATTGGAGTGCAGGAATTGGGAACTGGACCTTCCTCCTGTTGGTTAATTATTGATAGCAGTCAATTGAGTCCCCAACAAGTGGAACTTCTCCTCGCTAACAAGGGTGAGGGACTGGATGCGATTCAATCCCTAGCTAATACGATTCTGAATATTGGTGTCGAGGCGGCAGAACATCAATTCTATATTGTCGAAATCAATGGCTATCGTCAACAAAGACAGTCAGAACTTTTCGACTGGGTTAATCAAGCGGCGACGCAAGTGCGGCAAACAGGACAGGAAATAGAATTAAAAGCCCTATCTTCGGCGGAACGTCGCCAAATCCATGCCTTTTTTCAGGAAGAAAACGATTTAACCACGGAAAGTCGCGGCGTGGAACCCGATCGCCGGTTAGTGATTCGTTTAAAATAAGATCAAAGGGTGGGGTAAAACCTGCCCTCTTTTTTATTTTAGCCAGATATCTCCTGTCTGGAGTTTCTTCACCTAACGGAAGATTTTTGATTGTTGCAGGAGAGTTAAGTAGGGAGGCACAATTATTTGTAGGATGGGTTAGCGGTAGCGTAAACTATGCGCGCGTTGGGTTTCATGCTTCAACCCAACCTACGTTCATCTTATATTTAATTCCACCCACCCACTTAATAACTTAACTTCAGAGCATTTACAGGTACATCATCCCAAGATTCTACGGTTCTTAAAACTGCCACCCACCCCGCTTGTTTTTGTTCGTCCGTAAGATTGGTTAACCAACTTTGATGACAATCTTTTGCCGCTTGTTCGTCTTGACAGGCAATACAAGCTTGTACTAAACCACAGGGATCAATCTGTTCATTTACCCAAATAATCATAGTTAATAGCCCTACTTAACTTTATTATTATAATCCATCGATCGCCCACAGAGAAACTTTTGATATTGATAACCTGTTACATAATTGGAGGATAACTCTGAGAGTTGACAGTCCGATAAATCTATTGAAGAATGGAAATTAATTAACCATAATTCAAAAGGGTGGGAAGATGACAGATTAAAATTTGGCTTTTGTTCTGGGTTAACTAAGAGAAACTTAGGGGTTTTATCGGGAAATCTTTGGTTAAATTCCCAAGCAATTCCCATCATTTCTCCCACCTGCACTAAACTCCTATAGCTAGTGGCAATTACTAACGGATAACGGCTATTATTTTCGATAGTAGTAACTAATTTATCTGGCCGATAATACTTACGATAGCCTAAATTAAAAGTCACACTTAGGGAACTAACTAAAGCCATGATAAGGACAATAATTACTATTCTTTTCTGCTTCCTTTGCCAACAATTATCTAATAAAATTGCTAGAATTAAAATTACCGAGGGAAAGTAAACAAAACTATATCTAGCTCCCCGGGTAATATCGATCGAAAGCAGATAGGTGATGACAAAGAAAATGGCAATTGAACTGAGAAAAAATGCCGAGAGAATGCCTAATTCGGGTTTATAGGAGTCTAGCCATGCTGTTTTTAATTGTGGGATAATCCAGAGAAAAAAACCGATCATTATTGCCCCAGAAATCAAGATAATTATTAAAGATTCTGATTCAACGGGGAGCAGGGAAAGCATAGTAATTAATGTTCCCAGCAATTGAAAAAAGGGGCTAATTACTGCTAAAAAACTATCATTGTCTCTCTGAATCCAACCGGTCATCTGATTGCCATAATCTTTGGGGACAAAGGTGATAAACCAAATAATAATAAAGCTCAAGTTACCTAAAAAAACTAAACTTAAACGCCACCAATTAGTTATCCAAAAGTTTTTTTGTTTGATTTGATTGGATAAAATCCATAATAAAGTTATTGCCTCTGCGAGGATAGTTAAACTAAAAAAATAGTGGACTAATAACCCTAGACAGTTGACAATTAACCAGAAAAAAACCAAAGTAGGGGATATTCTCTGACGGTGGATAATTTTGCTGCTTGCCCTCAGAAAACAGCCTAAAGATATGAGGACAAATACAACCGCTAAAGTATAATGGCGCGCTTCTTGGGAGATAAAAACTGCGTAGGGAGAAACCGCCATTAAAATCGCCGCCAGAAAAGCGATCGAGCCGGATTTAAAGACCAATTTACTGATAAAATAAATTAGAGGAATCGAAATAACTCCCCAAAATACCGCCAGCGATCGCATTCCTTCTAAAGATACATATTCTCCCCGATCAAAGAATAATTTATTCCAGAGATAGGCGAAAATAAAATATAAAGGTGGATGATTGTCCTCCTGAATAACTAATTTAATTACATCGGCAATAGTTGCCTGATGGTTGCTCTGGAGAGGTGCTAATAAGGTGTCTAGGGAAATTATTTGATTTAACGGCACTATCTGGTAATTATTGCCAATACTAAAAACCATAGTGGCAAATTCATCCGTCCAGGGAGGTTTGCTTGTTAATTGTGTTAACCTAATAACCAGTCCCAAAATTATTACTAATCCTAACCAGCAAAAATCAGACCAAGCTAACCGCTCCTTGCTTCTTTGTTGTAGATCAGAAATGACTGTAGATAAATTCAATTTAATTGTTATCTCCAAAAGATTCGATTATTTTAACCGCTTCCGATGGGGAAATATCTTGACGGCAATTAGGATAATCATACTCCTCCCGGGCAATTAATGCCCCACTGAGACGATAAAAATATTCTCCCATTTTCATCCAATCGGAATACAAATCAGGTTCGGGGAATTGTTGCCTTAATTCCGAGTTTTTAGGTGTACCATAATTAAGCCAGTATCCTTCTCCAAATAGTGGGGAATTGAGCGCTAGGGTTCCCTCTAATTCTAAACCATCATCGCCCCTGGCGTTTTCGATTCCCTCCACCAAAAAACAGCTATTCTCGGCATTTTCAAAGAGGACTGCGTATCCTTTCCCCTCTTCTGCGAGGATTTTAATCTCGCTGGCCCGAAATCCGGGAGGGATATAGTTAGGTAAAATAATCTTAGCATCTAGCGATCGCAGTTGTTGGCGTTGACTGGCGCTCAAAGTTACCGTTTCTGCTCTCAAATATTGCCCATTGTCAATAATAACAATAGATAATCCTAAAACTAAAGGCCAGAAAAATTTTATGGTCATAATCGCGGGTTTTAAGGTCATATTCTGGAGAATATCTGAGTTTTTAGGTAATTTATCGATTATTTAACCAGATTGACGACGAATACTGCCCTTTTCCTGTTCCCCATTCCCTATTTACCGATTCTAATCGACAAAAAATCATAGCTTATCTGTGGATTCCACTTTTTTCCACTTCTGTCACCCGGAATTATGGGACTGACATCACCCCAAACCCTCTCGTATTCTAAGGTTATCGACAGGAAAGAGAGGTAACAACCATGTTAGTCAGCCACCAAAATCCAACTTTTGTCCGTAACTACTTAATCGCAGTTATCTCCGTGGTGATGATGGGTGTGGGAGTTGCCGATCTCGTCAATAATCCCTCCCGAATCGCTCAACAAAACCGTCTTGATGGTTATGGTCGCTATGTTAGCGCTGGTTTAGTTAGTGGTGCGGTCAATAATATGCGTTAATTTGCCTCTGATTCTCAATCCTGTTGAAAAGGTGTGGGGGAGTGGGAGTTTTTTCAGTGGTCAGTAAACAGTGAACAACTGATAACTGATAACTGATAACTGATAACTGATAACTGATAACTGATAACTGATAACTGATAACTGATAACTGATAACTGATAACTGATAACTGATAACTGATAACTGATAACTGAAGCTGCCTAAACCCAAGAATGGAGAGCGCGTAATTGGGGGGTTTTTTTAGCTTGGTGGGTCTGCATTCTCTGTAAAACATCATCGAGAATTGTCACCGCTTTGCGGATATATTTCCCCTTATTCAGCATGACACATTCAGCCCTTTCGGCCATAGCGGCATCGGTAATCTCGGCCCGGGAAGGAATACTTTTCTTGACCAGATTTTCTAGGACTTGGGTGGCCCAAATTACCGGAATATGGGCCGCTTCGCATAACCAGAGAATTTCCTCTTGAATTTCTGCTAGTCTTTGATAGCCAATTTCTACAGCCAAATCACCCCGGGCAATCATCACCCCAAAAGGTTGTTTACCGGCGGCATGGATGATTAATTCGGGAAGATTTTTCACGGCTAAAGGTGTTTCTATTTTGGCCACGATTGCTTTTTGTCGCCAAGCATCCCCCAAACGACTTTGTAACTCTAGCTGTAGTGTCTCGATATCGCTGGCTTTTTGTACAAAAGAGTAACCGATAATATCGGCATTTTCGGCAATAAAATCTAAATCTTGCCGGTCTTTTGCGGTCAAAGGATCGATATTTAAGACGGTATCGGGGAAATTTAGGCCTTTATCTGCTTTGAGTTTTTCCCCTTTCTCCCTAGCGTGGGTAATTTTTAGTAAAAGACCTTCCGGCATTATGGCAATAACTTCAGCCCCAATATGACCATCATCAATCCAAACTTTCGCCCCGACGGGAATTTGGGGAATAATTTCCGGTTGGGAACAATTAGCCTGAAAATACTGAGGATGGGCAGTGTGAGGCGGTTGGGTGGTTAAGAGGAGAAAATCCCCTTGATATAGTTTGGTTTGGGACTGGGGGGCTAAAATCTCTTCTAAACGGATTTTCGGGCCGGCTAAGTCCATATAAACCTTACAGGTATGTCCATTGACTAAATTTTCGGGATTTTTGACCGCCTCGCGCAGATTTTCGATCATTCCCTGCCACTCTTTCGGGCCATCATGGGCGCAATTAATGCGAATACAGTCCATCCCGCAACGCAGTAATTGAGCGATAAAATCGGGGTCGGTTGCCGCTTCCGTCGGCATTGTCACCATAATTCGCACCCGACGCCGGGGGGAAGACAGACCAAAAACTTCGGCGCTATGGGAGGCTAAAAGTTGATCTCCTTGGAAAAATGCCTCTAAAGGGGGATGTTTGGGTAATAATGAGGCTTCTTGATGACAAACCGCACCTAAAGTGGCAATTACCGCATCGAGGGTCGGTAAAACTTTCGATTCAATCCGGCCTAGGGAAGATAATCCCCAGGGCATTAAAGCTAATTGTAAATCCCGGATATCTTCTTGTCTCAGGGCGAGATAATAGGCTAAATTACGGGTGCTAGGTTGAAAATTCTCCTTTTCAATCAGGTTTTTCCACTGCTGCAATTTCTCCTCTCCTTCTACTGTTACAAAATGCCGTAACTTTTGCAGATGATGGAGGAGAGTTTGGGGGTAGGATAATTGTTCTCGTTTGAGTTGTTCTGAGAGAGTTAAAGACATAAAATCAAGTAAAAAGTAAAAATCGTCAATTAAGTAAGTGGTTTCAATTAAATCGAAGATAGATTTTGTCCTTGATCCCCCCTGCCCCCCTTGATAAGGGGGGATAAGCTAAACGGCTTTTACTTCGGATCACCGATATAGACTCCAAAAGGGTTATAGCTGTTGGATCATGCAGGTTAAGCGCCGTTTAGCTTACTCCTTAATAAGGGAGGTATCTGACAATTTTTAACACCCACCTACTTACTAAGGCAATACTCGCCTAGAAAATGATCACTTTCACCGCTCATATTGCTTTTGGCTGGTTATGGGGTCAGTTCTCAGGTATAATCTCTCTGTTTCTATACTAAGCGAATATCCCGCCTCTAGAAGTTAATTTTTGCTACGATTTGTGGCGGTTATCTTCATAGTGAGGTGGTAAGTTTTCTTTTTCGGGAGTCGCTGGTCGGTGGTCGCTACTAGAAAAGCTAGGTTTATCGGTGAAAAACTATCGATAAGCTTCCCTGTTTTATTCCATAAAATTAAAAATAATGGCGGACATTGGTTAAATCAATTATCTTTTTTGAGCTATATTCAGGCTGTATAAATTGATTAGTAACTACAGTATTAAGTTTTATGAAGGGAGGGAATGATCCAGAATCGCGACTATAATGAGTAAACAGATCATTCCTGTGTCGGCTAGAGCGAGAAAATATGTCTGCCACTGAATACGAAGCAATTATCGGTTTAGAAACCCACTGTCAACTCAACACCAAAAGCAAGATATTTTGTTCCTGTCCTACCAACTTCGATAGTCCCCCCAATACTAACGTCTGTCCCGTCTGTTTGGGTTATCCGGGGGTATTACCCGTCCTTAACCAAGAAGTCCTGGCCAGTGCTGTTAAACTGGGATTAGCTATCGATGGTAAAATCACACCTCATAGCAAATTCGATCGCAAACAGTATTTTTATCCCGACCTGCCGAAAAATTATCAAATTTCCCAGTATGATCTCCCTATTGTCGAACAGGGTCAACTAGAAATCGAGATCGTCGATAAAAAAACTAAGGAAGTTAGCCGCAAAATTATCGGCATTACCCGTCTGCACATGGAAGAAGACGCGGGAAAACTGGTTCATGCTGGCAGCGAACGTCTCTCCGGTTCCACCCATTCCCTCGTGGATTTTAATCGTACAGGTGTACCATTATTGGAAATTGTCTCAGAACCGGATTTACGCACCGGCACCGAAGCGGCGGAATATGCCCAAGAATTACGGCGTTTAGTGCGTTATCTCGGCATCAGTGACGGTAATATGCAGGAAGGTTCCCTGCGCTGCGATGTCAATATTTCCGTTCGCAAAAAAGGCGCTAAAAAGTTCGGGACTAAGGTAGAAATCAAAAATATGAACTCCTTTAGTGCTATCCAAAAAGCCATAGAATACGAGATCGATCGACAAATTGAAGCGATCGAAAATGGCGAACCAATCGTACAGGAAACCCGTCTTTGGGAAGAAGCTACTCAACGGACGATTAGTATGCGGAAAAAAGAAGGTTCTAGCGATTATCGCTATTTTCCCGAACCGGATTTACCCCCCCTAGAAGTTTCCCCCGAACAGTTAAAAGCTTGGGCGGAAGAATTACCGGAATTACCCGCTCGTAAACGTCGTCGTTATGAGGAAGAATTTGGTCTTTCCCCCTACGATGCCAGGGTTTTAACCGATGATCGCACCGTGGCTGAATATTTTGAAACTGCGGTAATTGCCGGGGCAAATGCGAAATTAGTCGCTAACTGGATCAGTCAAGATATCGCCGCTTATTTGAATAATAATAAGCTGACGATCACAGAAATTGCCCTGCAAGCACCAGACTTAGCGGAATTAGTTAAACTGATTGAAACGGGAACAATTAGTGGCAAAATTGCTAAGGAAATTTTACCGGAACTTCTCACCCAGGGCGGTTCACCAAAAACACTGGTGGAAAAGAAAGGATTAATACAAATTTCTGACAGTTCTGCGATCGAAAAACTGATCGAGGAAATTATCGCCTCCCATCCAAGCGAGTTAGAAAAATTCCGGGCGGGTAAAACCAATCTTAAGGGATTTTTTGTCGGTCAAGTCATGAAAAAAAGCGGCGGTAAAGCCGATCCTAAATTAACTAGCCAAATCTTAGATCAAAAACTTTCTGGTTAGTTATATTCAGTGATCAGTAATCAGTAAACAGTAATCAGTGAACTTAAAACTCAAATCTGATAACTGGTAACTGATAACTGGTAACTGATAACTGGTAACTGATAACTGATAACTGATAACTGATAACTGATAACTGATAACTGATAACTGATAACTGATAACTGAAAATGACCTCGCAATTAAAGCCTAATGGCCCGAAAATTCTCGCTGTTGTCAACGGTAAAGGTGGTGTGGGTAAAACCACCACTGCGGTTAATTTAGCGGCAATTTGGGGGCAGAATCAGCGTGTTTTGCTGGTGGATGCGGATCCGCAGGGTTCCTCCACTTGGTGGGTAGAAAGAAATCAAGCGGGTATGGTATTTGATTTAGCCAAGCAAATTAATACAGAGAAATTAGGAGAATTGCGTCAAATTATCGAGTACGATCTGATCGTGATTGACACACCACCAGCTTTGCGTTCCGAATTACTTACCGCAGTCATAGCAGAATCAGATTATTTAATTTTACCGACTCCTCCCGCACCGATGGATTTAATGGCTTTAATTGACACGGTACGCACGGCAGTTAAACCCCTAGGAATTGCCTATCGGGTTTTATTAACAAAAGTGGATTCCCGTAGTCTTAAGGAAACTTTAGAAGCACAAAATACTTTATTAGAATTAGGTATTCCCGCCTGTCATGCTTTTGTCAGAAATTATAAGGCCCACGAAAAAGCCGTTTTAGACGGGGTTGCTATTACCAATTGGCGCGGTAAAAATGCCCAAGAAGCCAGCGCTGATTATCGTCGTGTAGCCGAAGAATTAGAACGAGATTGGTAGATTTATGGACAGGTTTTCTAAGGACAATATTTTTGCAGTAAAGAAATCACTAAATCCAGACCATCGGGCTGAACTTGAACAGTATAGGCTTCGGCTTCAATTTGTCTGCTAAAACCCTCATAATG
Organism: Microcystis sp. M_OC_Ca_00000000_C217Col; assembly: GCF_007095585.1. NCBI lineage: Bacteria > Bacillati > Cyanobacteriota > Cyanophyceae > Chroococcales > Microcystaceae > Microcystis > Microcystis sp. M_OC_Ca_00000000_C217Col. The sequence continues at coordinate 17,001 of NZ_SFBV01000050.1, read as the reverse complement.
CATAAAAAATCTTCTGGTCATTGCCGGTGGTTCTATGGCTAAATTAAGAGCTTTAACTGTTTTGCCTCCATGACAAAGTTGAGCGGCATGGACAGCTTCATGAATTAATGTTGGTCGGGCAATACCTAAGTCAAAAACTAGGGGATGAATCCAAATAATTCTAGTTTTACTATCAAATAAACCGTAGGCTCCTCGCACTGGTGGTGGGGCAAGTTTGACGATAAAATTGTGTTTTTCTAGAGCTTTTTGCAGCAGTAAAAAATCAGGATTCGCTGCAGATAAATTTTCTCCTCCAGCTAATTGCATCCCTAGAAAAACAGCAGCGATTGTGTAATAAATGCCCATCGGGTGATAGTTCCTATTAAAGAAAAATCAAAATTAGCAGGAGGTTATTCATTGATGAATCGAACCATCGGGGAGAATTGTTCCCGTTAAAATTGCTCCAGTTAATTTCACCATAATACGCTTACCAAAGCCAATTTTTGCCCCGCGTAAATCTGCCGCCGACAGATCTGCCCCACTTAAATCCGCTCCGATGAGATTGGCTTCCTGTAAATTTGCGCCTTTAAGGTTAGCTTCGAGGAGATTGGCGCGAAAAAGATTAGCTTTGTACAGATTAGCCTTTTCTAGGTTAACTTTGTGCAGGAAGCTATCGCTTAAGTCGGCATGGCTTAAATCTGCCCCGATGAGACTGCGACTAGAGAAATCTTTTTCCTTCAGGTTAGCTCCCTGTAAATCGGCTCCGTTTAAATCCCGATAGTGAGGGCGCCAGGCGGCATGATTGTGGACCTGATGGTTATTCTGGGAGTGGCTGTGTTGACTGTGGGTTTGTTGACTGTGGGTTTTATGACTGTGGGTTTGGGAATTTTGGCCGGGTTGGCTAGGGTGAGGCTGATAGGGGGAAGCAGTTTTATAGGCGTGGGCGGGCTGTTTTTCAGTTTTAGGGGGGGAATTGGAGCGTTTAGGAGAATTTTGATGAATTTGCCGTAACTGTTCCCTAGCGTGGTTAATTTCTTGCAGTTTAGCGGTGGCTTTTTCCAAAAGACGCTGATTATCTTTGGGAATGCGATCGGGATGCCAAATAAACACCAAATCTTTGTAGGCTTGATTGATCTCGTCGAGAGATGCCCCATGATCTAACCCTAAAACTTTATAGTATCGCTCCAATTCTTTCATTATCGAAGTCCTAGTACAAGGATAAAAGCATTAACGGCCACAATTTCTCTGAGTCTTGTCGGATTTTCTAGGAGAGGATTTCTTTTAGGATAATTTGACTCTGGGAGAGTTGCCATAAAATTTGAGAAAATGTCTGGTAATTAAAAAAATCTCGTTTTTCTATCCTGTTTTGATGCGTAACTGTATAGCACATAACAGCAAAATTAGCAAATTTTTGATACAGAACTTGATTTGTGCTGTTAGGGAAGTGGGGAAGTGGGGAAGTGGGGAAGTTGGGAAGTGGGGAAGTGGGGAGGTGGGGAGGTGGGGAAGTGGGGAACTGGGGAACTGGGGAACTGGGGAAATTGAACTAAAACCCCAAAACCCCAAGACTCCAAAACCCCAAGACCTAAAACCTATCTCCTGCCGACCGCCGACCGACTGCTGTATGATAAAACTTGTCCCGATAGGATAAATCAAGGTCGTGAAATTTGGTCAGTGGTTGGGGTTTATCTGTTTAATAATGGCTCTGTATGTATTGTGGCAGATTCGACAGCTGTTATTATTGATTTTTATGGCGATCGTGTTTACCGTAGCCTTAAATAGATGTGTAAAAGGATTGCAGAGATTGGGGATTAAAAGGGGTTTGGCTATTTTAATCACCCTGCTGACGAGTCTAGGAATTGTGATTTTATTTTTTATAATTATTGTTCCCCCCTTTATCGAACAGTTTCAAAAATTAATTGAACTTTTACCGCAAGCTTGGGATTTAGTCCGCAATAACTCGATTCAATGGCGACAACAATTTCAATTTGATTGGTTGCCACCCTTGCCTAATTTAACTGATTTAGTCCAGCAGTTACAACCTTTAGGAACCTTTGTTTTTAGTAACTTTTTTACCTTCTTTTCTAACTCAGTGGCGGCCATTTTGCAATTATTATTCGTGCTGGTGTTAGCAATGATGATGTTAGCCAACCCCCAACCCTATCGACAAGCTTTCTTAAAATTATTTCCTAACTTCTATCGTCGTCGCGCCGAGGAAATTCTGACCCTATCGGAAGCGGGTTTGGGTAATTGGTTGTTGGGAATTGCCATTAGTTCAACTATGGTAGGGTTATTAAGTGGGTTCGGTCTTTTCGTTCTACAAATTAATCTAGTTCTCGTTCATGCTATCTTAGCAGGATTGCTCAATTTTATCCCTAATATCGGACCGACTGCTAGTGTGATTTTTCCCATTCTAATTGCTGTTATCGATGCACCTTGGAAAATTGTCGCTATTCTGATTCTCTATTTTATTATCCAAAATGTCGAAAGTTATTGGCTGACACCCACTGTCATGGCTAAACAGGTATCTTTACTACCGGCAATTACCCTAATTGCTCAAATTTTCTTTGCTCAAATGTTTGGCATCTTAGGTTTATTATTGGCTTTACCTTTGACAGTGGTAGTAAAAACATGGTTAGATGAATTATTATTCAAAGACATTTTAGATCAATGGGATAAAGTCCATAACAAATCTTAAATAATCTCGGCAAAAGTCATGAAATTAATCATTCTTACTCTCGTTATTTTATCTAATATTTTTGCTGCTCTCCCAGCTAAGTCGGAAACGGTTCTAGAAAAAATTAAACGCACGGGATTATTAGAAGTAGCGATGAGAGAAGATGCCATTCCTTTTGGCTATCGAGATAGTAATAATAATTTGCAGGGATTATGCTTAGATTTTATCCAATTGCTCAGAGGGGAACTAAAGCACAAATTAAACCTCCAGATCATCAGTGTCAAAATTTATAAATCCACTTTATTTAATCGCTTCCAGTTATTGGAAAATAAAACCGTTGATTTCGAGTGTGGTCCCAATAGTATCAGAAAAAATATACCTGATGGTGTCAGTTTTTCTCGTCCTTTTTTTGTGACGGGAACTCAGTTTTTAGTTCGGAGTGATAATCAGAAAAATTTTAACTTTTCTTCGTCCTTAGAAGGTATAAGTATTGGAGTTTTGCGAGATACCACCACTCAAGAATTATTAAGACAAAAATATCCTCTTGCTACCTATCAAGAATTTCAAGGAGTGACGGGAAGACTGCGAGGTATCCAAAGTTTAAGAAGGAATAGAATAGATGCTTTTGCTAGTGATGGTATTCTGCTAATTGGAGAAGCTGTCATTCTCGGTTTATCCTTAGAAGAAGATTATCAACTTATCCCGCGCAATCCTTTAAATTGTGATTATTATGGTTTCATTCTTCCCGCTAATGATCCCCAATGGCAAGAGTTTATTAATGGGGTTATCGTCACCAGTGAGAACAGAAATATTTTTAAAGCATGGTTTACTGAAGTTGCTTCCTATTTTAGAGATACCTGGCAGTATTGTCGTAATAATCCCGAAAAATCCCAGTAAAAATTAACGATTATGCACAAAAAAAATGATTTATTTTGGTTGATTGGTTGCGCGACAATAATTCTGTTTATTTGCAGTGCTGTCAGACATATTTTATTTCAATCTAATGCTCTCGATCTTGGTTGGTTTGATCAAGGAGTTTACCTAATTTCTCAAGGTAAACCACCGATTATATCTTTTGTTGGCTACCATATTTTAGGCGATCATATCGCTTTTATTCTCTATCCTATAGCCTTACTTTATAAAATTTATCCTAGCGTTTATTGGCTGCTTTTCTTACAAGCTTTTTCCCTTTCTCTTGGTGCTTTTCCCCTCTGGCAATTGGCAATACAAGCGGGATTAAAAGAAAAACAAGCTTATACATTAGCCTTAGTTTATCTGCTCTATCCCCTAATTTTTAATGTTAATCTCTTTGATTTTCATCCAGAAGTTATAGCAGTTCCAGCCATTTTTTGGACAATTTTGGCTGCAAGATTAAATAATCTCTGGGGATTTTGTCTAGGAATCATTATTATTCTCGGTTGTAAAGCAATTCTCTCTTTAACATTGTTGGGAATGGGTATCTGGTTACTTCTCTGGGAAAAGAAAAAAATCCCCGGAATAATTGCCATGATTACTGGCATTCTTTGGTTTATTATCACCACGAAGTTATTAATTCCCCTCCTGACAGGAAAATCGGCAGTTATTGAAATGGCTGATTCTCGATATAGTTATCTAGGAGATAGTTTGCCAGCAATTATCTTTAATCTTTTCCTCAAACCCGATCTTGTCTTAGGAAAAATCTTTACTGGCAACAATCTAGAATACCTCATCCTATTAATTATTCCCTTAGTTTGGGGTTTATCCTGGCGCTATTCTGCCCCAATAATTGCCGCTATTCCCGCACTCGCTTTAAATTTATTAGCAGATCATGCCCCACAAAAAAACTTAACCACTCAATATTCCCTGCCAATTTTGCCCTTTTTATTTCTAGCGGTTATCGCCACTTTAGCCCATAATAGTAACTGGTTGAAGCAGCCTAAATGGATAATTACTTGGGCAATTATTGCCTTTTTTGCCTTAGCTAAATACGGCTATTTTTGGTCACTGTATTTAAATTCCCTCGATACTTGGTCCGCCACCCAAAAAGCTCTAACCCAAATTACCACCAGTGAGAGTGTCTTGACTACTTCTAGAATTGCCCCCCATCTTACCCATCGAGAAATGATCAAATTAGCGATCGAAGGTTCCCAATCCCTAGATTTAAATCAATTTAATTATATCCTACTCGATCGCCGTCATCCCGGTTGGTCTAGTTCACCAGAACTAATTGATGATCACTTAAATAAACTCAATCAAAATGAGAACTTCCGGTTAATCTTTAATCAGGATGATGTGTTTTTATATCGGGCCTTGACAACCCCTCAAGAAACAAAATAATTTTTCGTTCCACCGATTTTAATAAATTTTCTTTATCGACGGGAAACCAGACAATATCAGCATCGGCACGAAACCAAGTGCGCTGACGTTTGGCAAATTGACGGGTGTGGAGGATAATTAGATCGATCGCCTGTTCTAAAGAAATTTCCCCGAGCAGATATTGCTTAATCTCTGCATAACCCAAAGTCTGCAAAAGTGGCAAATCCCAACCGTATTTATCCCCCAAATTCTGCACCTCTGCTACTAATCCCCTGGCGATCATTTGATCAGTACGAACAGTGATCCGCTTGCCTAAACTTTCTGGGGAACAATCTAAACCAATTTGTAAAATCGGATAAGTGGGAGGATTTTCTCCCTGCTGACTAGAGATAGGTTTTCCTGTCAGATAAAAAACCTCTAAAGCGCGTAAAGTCCTGACTTGATCATGGGGATGAATTTTTTTAGCGGCATCTTCATCTACCTGCGTCAGAATTTGATAAAGATAGGATTGTCCTAAAGCTTGTAATTGCTGTCTTAAATCCGGTTGAGGGGAAACCCTCGGTATTTTTAAACCTTTGACAATGGACTTGATATAAAGTCCCGTACCACCGACTAAAAACAGGGGAGAATAGTGGAGATTGTTGATTAAATCCTCAGCCTGTTCTTGGTACTGTGCTAGGGTAAAATTATCTTGAGGATCACAAATATCAATTAGATAATGGGAAATCCGCTGACATTCTTCTAAGCTAGGTTTAGCGGTACCAATATTAAATTCTCGATAGATTTGTCGGGAATCGGCACTGAGAATTACTGAATTAAACTTTTCGGCCAATTGTAGGGCTAAACTGGATTTTCCTGTGGCAGTTGCCCCACAAATAACAATTAAAATAGGTAAAGAGGAAGTAGTCATCGATGCTACATGACAGTAATCAGTAATCAGTGAACAGTAATCAGTAATCAGTGAACAGTAATCAGTAATCAGTAATCAGTGAAAAGACAGGACTGTTAAGCTAAGTGGGTGGGTGGAATTAAATATAAGATCAACGTAGGTTGGGTTGAAGCATGAAACCCAACGTCCGCTCATGTTGCGCTACCGCTAACCCATCCTACAAATAATTGTGCCTCCCTACTTAAGACGCATTTAAACTGGGTATTGTGAAGCTGATTAACAGGGGTACATCCCACATTAATTATCAGTGACTCTTAAATTATTACAGATATATCAGCAGCTATCTGTAAGCATCCCACCGAAAAACTAATGCGCTTCGGGGTTTGGGTAGGGTTGATTCATGAATCAACCCTACCTTGAATCAACCCTACCTTGAATCAACTTTAGGAGAAAGTTTCCGCTTAAAAATCCCAAATTACATGAGTAGAAAACGGGTTTCTCCGAGAAACCCGTTTTCTCTGTGTGGGATTGACAAAAATTGAGATACACCCGATTAACAGCTTAAGTTTGTCATTAATTTTCATTTAACAAAAAAAACAGCACCCATCAGGATGCTGTTTGTCAAGAAAATGTTACAAAACTTAAGCTAAAGCCGCCATTTTCACATCGTTATGAGCGAGGATATTTTGTAACTCCTCCGCGTCCACGGTTTCTTTTTCCACTAACATTTGTGCTAACTGGTCCAAGATGGCGCGGTTATTGACTAAAACCTCTTTAGCGCGACGATAGGCCTGTTCCACTAAGTTACGCACTTCCTCGTCAATAGCTGCCGCAGTTTCATCGGAGAAATCTCGATCGGAAGCGATATCACGACCTAGGAAAACATTACCATTTTGACGACCTAAGGCCACCGGTCCTAGGCGATCGCTCATGCCGAAACGAGTGACCATTTGCCGCGCTACTCGTGCCACCTGTTGCAGGTCATTAGAAGCACCCGTAGTCACTTCCTCCTCACCGAAGATAATTTCTTCAGCTAAACGACCCCCCAAAGCTACAGCCATCTGATTTTGCAGATAAGCGCGAGAATATAACCCGGATTCCATGCGATCCTCGCTAGGAGTGAACCAAGTTAAACCCCCGGCGCGACCGCGAGGAATAATACTAATTTTCTGGACAGGATCATAATCCGGCATTAAAGCACCCACCAAAGCATGACCAGCTTCATGGTAAGCAACTAAAGTTTTGCGTTTTTCGCTCATGACGCGATTTTTCTTCTCAGGACCGGCCAGGACACGATCGATCGCATCGTTGATCTCATCCATAGAAATCTCGGTTAAATTGCGACGTGCGGCTAAAATTGCGGCTTCGTTGAGCAAATTAGCCAGATCCGCACCGGTAAAACCGGGGGTACGACGGGCGATTTTATCGAGATCCACGTCTTGGGCCAAAGTTTTGCCTCTGGAGTGGACATTAAGGATTTCCTTACGGCCAGCGTAATCGGGACGATCCACCACCACTTGGCGATCGAAACGACCCGGACGTAATAAAGCGGCATCCAGCACATCAGGACGGTTAGTGGCGGCGATAATGATAATACCTGTATTACCTTCAAAACCGTCCATTTCCGTTAATAATTGGTTGAGGGTTTGTTCCCGTTCATCGTTACCACCCCCTAAACCGGCGCCCCGTTGACGACCGACAGCATCAATCTCATCGATAAAGACGATACAAGGTGCATTCGCTTTCGCTTGTTCAAATAGGTCGCGGACGCGAGAAGCACCCACCCCGACGAACATTTCCACGAATTCCGAACCGGAAATGCTAAAAAACGGGACTCCTGCTTCCCCAGCTACTGCGCGAGCGAGTAGGGTTTTACCTGTCCCCGGAGGACCGACTAAAAGGACTCCTTTGGGGATTTTTGCCCCAATTGCCGTGAAGCGATCGGCATTTTTGAGGAAGTCCACCACTTCGTTTAATTCTAATTTTGCCCCTTCAATCCCGGCCACATCACCGAAAGTAACCTGGGTTTGGGGTTCCATCTGTACTCTTGCTTTCGATTTGCCGAAGTTCATCGCTTGGGAACCGGGACCACTTTGGGCGCGACGGAGCAAGAAAAATAGACCAACAAGAAGCAATATAGGGAAAAATAGGCTACTGAAGGCTCTTACCCATACTCCTTCTTCTCTTTGGGGCAGTACGGAAATATCAACGTTATTTTCTGCCAAGATGTTGATTAATTGCGGATCGTTGGGCAGGTTAACTAATACATTTGCTCCATCTTGGGTGGGTACGATCGCTCGTTGCCGGTCAGCACTTAAGCGCACGGTTTCCACTTTACCTTCCCGTACTTCCTGTAAAAATTCACTATACTTCCAAGTCTGTTGCACTGCTGGCTGGCGATCGAAGAAAGCTGAGGCCAAGGCAAGGACTACGATTAACAATAGGGCATATAGTCCCGCATTGCGCCATTTTTTGTTATTACCGTTTTTGTTCACGCTGTCGAACTCCTGATAAATTGAGGATGATCTTATCGGTTGTTAAGGGGTTGTTAACTTATGTTAACGTTTCTCAGGAACAGTGGACAGGTTTTTTTTTAATATGCCTGTTCTGGTCCGCCATGGGGGTTAGCTGTTGGGGGTGGGGGAGTATGTGAATGTGACTCTCCTAGACCGAGTATGATCAATTTGTAACAAAATGCCAAAATACTGCATAAAAGCTGCAAGTGGAACGATAGAGAGTTTAGTTGACCTCCACGGGGACTAGCTAGATGAAAAAACGAGAGACTTTGCTGGAGAAGTTTTGTTGCTTTTTAGTTTTGCAGCAAAATAGGACACAATGGAATTGCGATCGGCGTTTGCGTCGTAACATGGAAAGCTATGGCCCAATCGATCCTAATGTCGAGTCCGAGGAATATTGGTCTCTATTCTTTCACCAACAGTACCAGAATCACGGTTCCAAAAATCATCTTTTTCGTGGGCATTTATACGCTTATTTGCAGGAACCTTGCTACTGGGCAGCTGCCGAAATCTATCAAAAATATCAAGCTAAACTGGATTATCAGATCGAAGACTACTTTAACGAAGGAATTCTTGATTTTGAGGCTATCTTAGCTGACTTTAAGCCTTTATTCTCCACTCGCTTCGATAATTTTGCCACCCAGAGGATTAAATATCGCTTAATCGATCGCATCCGTCAGATTAGTCAAGCATTCGGCCATAATACTTGGAGCCTACTACTTAATTCTACCGGAGCGCGTCTCAGCCAAGCTCTCCTGGCGAGGGGATTAGTGGGAGAAACTCTCGAAAATTACCTTTTAGCTTGGGATTACTATAAAGAAATTTATGCCCAGGCAAAAATAAAAACCGATGGTAAAATTCAGGAACCTAGTCCAGAAATCTGGCAAAAAATCGCCGCTGCCTATAACTCGGATAGCCACTCTACCATCAAAATCAATTCTGGGACAATTACCCGATGGTTACAGGATGCAGGACAAGCTATTTTTGATTATTTATTTCCCCAAGGAAAAACAATTTCCCTACAGCAACCTTTCGGGGGTGAGGAAAGTACCACGAGGGAAGAAATGATCGAAGATACTGACCATGATACCCCTTGGCAGCAATTAGAAGCGGCGGAAAATTTTCGCGAGTCGCAACAAAACCACCAAAAAATTCTAGCTTGGTTAGGGGCAGAAATTTCACAGATTTGTCAGCAGCCGCAACAGGCAAAACTGCATCCGCAAATTCAGTTAATTCTAGAGATGACTTATGGGTTAGGGTTGGGACAAGTGGCAATTGCCGCTAAGATTACAGAAATCACCACGGTAGTTATCAAACAATATCAGGTTTCTAGGGAACTGGATAAAGTTTATCGTCACCTCGCTAAAAAGTTTTTACCCTGGGCCAGCGAAAACCTGCATATTCCTTCCCAGTCTCACGATAGAGAAGTTATTAGTAAGGCAATAGAACCATGGCTAACATACTACTATCAAACCAGCGCAACAACTCAGGAGGATTAATTATGGTTAATGATTGGTTAGAACTAACTCCTGATAGCATTTGGCTAGAAATACCCGCAGATGTTCAAGAGATAAGTTGGGCAAAAAGTGCCAGTTTTACTGATGCCAGTATTCGTCAGAGATTTTATGTTAATTATCTTTGTCAACAAGTTATTTTTAACTATCTACAGTCAGGGATGACTGGGGTTAGCTTAGTAGAAAATCAAGAAGATTTCTGGCAACTAGGAGTTAATGGTTTTACCGTTAAATTAGGCGAAAAGTCAGTGGTCGTTATTGCCAGCGAAACTCTGGATCTAGAAGCGATCGAAATTCCTCAAGAATGGGTAGATATTTCTCAATTAATTGGTGATTATTATCTAGCGGTACAGGTAAACACTGCCGAAAGTTATCTGAGAATTTGGGGTTCTACTACCCATAAAGATATTAAAGAAAAAGGACAATATATTAAGCGTAATCTTAACTACTCTCTACCGAGAAATCAACTGCAATCAGGATCAGATTCTTTAGATTTATGGGGAGAGTGTCAATTACAACCAGTGAAGATTGAACAGGAAAAGATGGAAGAAAAACTATCTTTAGATAGATTGACAACCTTACTAGACATCTTAGCTAATCCTCAGTTAATCTTTCCCAGAAAAGCTATTGCTTTTCAAGAATGGGCAGCAGTTATCGTCAATAGTAACTGGAGAAAAATTTTAATTACCCGTCGGCAAAAATCTCCCGTCAAGTTAACCAATTGGTTTACTGATAATTTCCCCATTGATTGGCAAAGTATCCTCAATTTTAGCTCACTGTCACTGGTTCCAGCTTTCAAAAATACAGAAATTAAACGCATCAAAGATTTAGGAGTAGAATTACTGGGAAATCCCCTCGCTTTGATGATTACTATCGCTAAAACTCAAGAAATATTTAGCCTGCAAGCGACTGTTTACCCCACCGGAGAAACAAGCACTTTACCCCCCCATTTAAAATTAAGTATTCTCACCGAAACTGGCCAGGTTTTTCGAGAAGTAATTGCCACAGATAACGATGAATTTATTCGTTATCGATTTGATGCTGAATTGGGGGATAAATTCTTCATTGAAGTGGCTTTAGAATCGGCAAGAGTAACCGAATATTTACAAGTATAAGCGAGGAAAAACTTCATGATTAAACTCTTAACTCTCGAACTAGATGGCACATTTGATCGGGGATTTAAAGTAAAATTAGAAATTTGTCCCGATCTTAATTCTCGTCCCCAAACTGTGATCAAAGCAAGGCTACCAGCTAATTTAGAGTTATTAACTCTTTACCGTCAATGGCAACGTCACTATAGTGAATTAGAGGGATTTTTTAAAGTCTTAAAAGATAGCAATCCCCAACAAATTACCAATAGTTCTCAGCAGAGTTTAGTTTTTAAAAACTGCCAAGAAAAAGCCAAATTATTTGAGGATAACTTAAACAAATGGTTGAATAATAGCCCAGAATTTGAACCGATCAAAACCGCAATTCTGCGCTCTGGCAATAACTTTCGTATCTGGTTACAAACCGATAATATTTGGCTGCAAAGATTCCCCTGGGAAAAATGGGAAATCCTCCAAAATACTGGCGCAGATATAGCCATTATTGTCTCAGAATACGATACCTTAACCAGACAATTAAGAAATCATGAAAAAATTCGGATTTTAGCCATTTTAGGCTATGCCACCGACTTAAGATTTCTCGAAGAAGATCGCAAAACTTTAGACGATATTGCGGGAAAAGCAGGAGCAGAAATTATCTGGGAAAAAGCCCCTCACCCGCAAAAATTAAATCAGTTATTGCGTCAAGAAACTTGGAATATCCTCTTTTTTAGCGGTCATAGTGCCAGTACAGAAGATGGGCAAGATTGCGAAATTCAACTAACAGAAACTCATAAATTAAAGATAGCTGATTTTAGCTTTTCTCTGGGAGAAGCTACTAAAAACGGGTTAAAGTTAGCGATATTTAACTCCTGTGATGGTATCGGTTTGGCACAACAACTATCCCGGGAAAAAGGGATGGCATTACCCCATCTAATCTTTATGCGCGAGAAATTACCCGATCCCGTTTCTCCCAAATTTCTGCAATACTTTTTAACCGCTTTTACCAATAATAAATCTCTCTATAGCGCCGTACATGAAGCCCAAAAAAATCTCCACGATGACTGGGAAAAAGACTATCCCTGTGCCAGTTGGCTGCCCGTAGTTTGCCCCAATCCCACCGAAGAACCCCCCACTTGGCATAGTTTTAGTAACTCCCCTAAAAAACAACAAAATTGGCGACGATTTGCTCTAACTTTCGGTTTAGGTTTAGCCGTAGCCATGACAGTCTTGGCAATAAGAGAAACAGGAATTTTAGAACCCTTAGAATTAAATATTTATGATCGCCTGATGCAACTAAAACCCAAAGATAAACCCGATGAAAGATTATTAATTATTACCATTGATCGCCAAGATTGGGAATATCAAGATCGCATGGGTATGAAAAGACCAACAATACCCGGAAGCGATCAAAAACGTTCCCTCGCAGGAGAAGCATTATCGCAGCTTTTAAATAAATTACTGCCCTACGAACCGCAAATTATCGCCTTAGATATCCTCCGTCCCATCGCTGCCAGTCAAGATTATCCACCCCTAGCCAAACAATTACAAAATACTCCTAATTTTATCTCGATTTGTAAGTTTAATAATTACCCGCAACCGGACGGATTTCCCCCACCACCGGAACTGCCAAAAAATCAGAGTGGTTTTAGTAACATAGTCCCAGACGAAACCATTGCCGGAGTTCCCCGAATTCGTCGTTTTTTATATCAGGCAAAACTCGATCGCACCTCTCCCTGTCTTCCCCCGGATTCTTTGGCCAAAGTTGACTCAATGTCCTGTAATTTTAAAGATTATGCTCCTAGTTTTAGTCTCCTAATTGCCAAACGATATCTAGAATCCCAGAATCAAGATTTTGACTGCAATAAACTGCAGCGGGGAATTCTAGAAATTAATATCGGGGATACTCATCTCGGTGACTGGCTGCAATCCAACCGCGGCCCCTACAGAACCAGTCAATCCGATACCCGATCCGGCCGTCAAGTTATGCTCGCTTACCGTCGAATCGCCGATAATGGCATCGATGCAATCATAAAAATTGCTCCGAAAAAATCTCTCCGACAGGTTTTAGATCCGGGTTTTAATTCCGAATCAGTCCGGGAAAAAATTGTCCTGATTGGAGTAACAGAACCCGGGATCGATGATTTTTTAACCCCCTTTAGTCGCAACCCATCGGAAGCAATTCCGGGGGTTTATTTGCACGCGCACGCGGTCAGTCAAATTCTCGATACAATGGAAGGAAAACGTACCTCGATCGCTTTCTGGAATCCTCTACAGGAGGCTTTCTGGGTGCTAGGTTGGTCCCTGGTGGGGGGATTATTAACGTGGCGTTTTCTTCGGGTAAAAACGGTACTTTTGACAGTGGCGATCGCTGTGATTTCCCTTACTGGTATCGGTTGGCTTCTCTTTAGTTATTTCGGTCTCTGGGTTCCGATTATTCCCCCAGCGATCGCAATTCTCACCACCTCCGGTATCTTCTTTTTTCTTCGTTCTTACTACTTAAAATAGCTAGGTAAGGCTTGCTGAAAAAGTACGGGCGAAGCATTCGGATAGAAAATCTCCGGTTTCACCGATAGGTTATTGCCCGAATGCTTCGCCCCTACAGGACCCGGGCCGATGAAGACGCAAGGTTTTGAAGCACGATTCTCTCAAAATCTTGCACCTGTTTCACGAGAAAAACGACAAAACTCTTACCTTGCCTACATTTCACATTTATTCAGCAAACTCTAGGTAACAGCCATGATCAAACCTTCGATCGCCCTCATCCTTCTTTTCTCCCTACTGCCTCAACCCGGGTTAACCCTTGTCACCCCGGCTGCCGGAAATATTTCTAATCATCCCATTCTGACGGCACAGGGCGATCGGGAGCTTACCGAGGAGCAATTCCTACAACGAGTCACCGTTCGGATTACTAGCGAGACAAATCGGGGATCGGGGACGATTATCGCTAAAAAAGGCGATAATTACCTTATCCTAACCAACGCCCACGTTACCCGCAACACGAAAACCCTACAGGTACAAACTTACGACGGCCACAGCCGTGCGGCCCGCATTGTCCCCAATTCCCTATCGGAGAATCAAGATCTCGCTCTGCTGGAGTTTAGCGATACCCGGGACTATTCGATCGCCACCATCGCGGAGTTTACCATCAATCAAAACAGGATCGGTTTAGAAGTGGTGGCCGCGGGATATGTTGCCGAAACGGGACAGTATCGGACGACAAAGGGAACCCTCGAACAGGTGAGCGATCGACCCCTCCGGGATGGCTACAGCGTCGGTTATAGTGGCGATATCGTGCAGGGAATGAGTGGCGGCGGCATTTTTGTCGAGCGGGATTTAATCGGTATTAACGGGCGATCGGCCTATCCGATTCTCTCTAACTACATCTACGAGGACGGCACAAAACCCACAGACGCAGAAATCCAACAGATGAGAGCGGTTAACTGGGGCATTTCCATCAATACCCTATTAACCTACATCCGTCCGGAAATCCTCAGCGCCTATAACCTACCTCTACCGCCGGTGAACCCCGATATAGAAACCACCGCCCCTACTGACTATATCGCCGAATTAGAAACGAAAGCGAAGGGTTTCACCGTCCGGATTGATAGTAGCAGTAAAACCAATGGAAGTGGCGTAATTGCCAATGGAAGTGGCGTAATTATCGCTAAAGAAGGGAATATTTACACCGTCCTAACCGCCGATCACGTCCTTTGCGGAGAAATGGCACGCACCGACAGCTGTGCTGATTACACCTACACCGTCGTCACCAGCGACGGCAAAACTCGAAACATCGAGAAAAGCACCATTATTCGGCAGGAAGGGGTAGATTTAGCAGTCTTTCAGTTTGAAAGCCGAGACAATTATCCCGTTGCGGAAATAGCGAATTATAACCCAAATACCGGTGATTTTGTTTTTGCCGCAGGCTTCCCCAAAATTGGCAACAATCCCTCGAAATGGTTGTTTAGTGGCGGTAGAATTAACGATAAAGAAACGGGATTACTACTAACCCGCCAAAGTCCTTTAAGCACTCAACAAAGTGGAACATTACAAAGTGTTGCTTCTTTAACCGGAGGCTATGAATTAGTTTATACCAGCATCACATTTGGGGGCATGAGTGGCGGTGCAGTCTTAGACTCTCAGGGGAGAGTAATAGGGATTCATGGAAGTTCGGAAACAGCAGGGGTAGGGAAAATTCAGCTAGGGTTTAGTTTAGGGATTCCCATTAGCACTTTTATCGGATTGCAAGAAAGATTGAAGGTAAAACCGCAATTATTAACCACTGCTCAACCCCAAGTTAGTCCGCAACAAAAACAAGAAATTATTCAAGCGATTACTGGTGTTATTGTCCCTAATACCAATGCGAAGGCGGATATTTGGATAGAAAGGGGAGGACAATTATGGCGGTTACGGAGGCATGAGGAAGCAATTAAGGCGTTTGATGAGGCGATTAAGCAAAATGACCCCAAGAATGTCTATTTAGCCTGGTATGGGAAGGGATTAGCGTTAGGTGCTTTAGATAAAGATCAACCAGCTATAGAAGCTTTGCAACAAGCGATTAATACCTTACCTAAAGGGGAAGATTTAAAGAACTTTCACAGTAGTATTTTACAACAGCAAAGTGTAGTTTATCGCTCTTTAGAAAATTATGAGCAAGCCTTAACGGTGATTAATCAGGCGATTTCTCTGTTTCCCAATAATCCTAAATCTTATATCATAAAATGGGTAGTATTATATGAGTTAAAACGTTATGATGAGGGATTAGACACAATTACTCAGGCAATTGATCTCGCTCCTCGTGCTTTTTGGTATGCGATTCGTGGGAGTAACTATTACTTGCAAAAAAAATACGAATTAGCTTTAGCTGACTTCAACAAAGCTATGAAACTTAATCCTAATTATGCTATGGCTTACTCTGGTCGGGGGGAGCTTTACTATTACCAACAAAAATACGAATTAGCTTTAGCTGACTTCAACAAAGCTATTGAACTTGATTCTAAGTTAGCTGGGGCTTACAGCAATCGGGGGGGCATTTACTATAACCAACAAAAATACGAATTAGCTTTAGCTGACTTCAACAAAGCTATTGAACTTGATTCTAAGTTAGCTGAGGCTTACAACAATCGGGGGGGTATTTACTATAACCAACAAAAATACGAATTAGCATTAGCTGACTTCAACAAAGCTATTGAACTTGATTCTAAGTTAGCTATAGCTTACATCAATCGGGGGGGTATTTACAGTCTCCAACAAAAAGACGAATTAGCTTTAGCTGACTTCAACCAAGCTCTTGAAATTAATCCTAATTTAGTTGAGGCTTACTACAATCGGGGGAATCTTTACTATCTCCAACAAAAATACGAATTAGCCCTCTCTGACTACAACAAAGCTATTAAAATTAACAAAAATGCTTGGTTTGCTATGATGGGCATCGGCTTAGTTAAGTATGAACAAGGGTCAATAAGTGAAGCAATTAAACAATGGGAAAAAGCACTAATAATTAACAATCAATCAGCCGAAATTCAATTAGCTTTAGCCGTTGCTTTTTATCATCAAGGCGAAAAAGATAAAGCATTAAAACTCGCTGAAAGTGCTTTAAGTATTAATTCTCAACTTGCCAATATTGATTTCCTCAAAAAGATTTTACGGACAAACAAAATTTTTGCTGATGTTCAAAAATTATTAGCACATCCTGAACTAAAAAATTATGTTAATCAGTAGTTTCGTAGGTTGGGTTGAGCGAATAAATATGTTAAGGAAAACCTCTCAATTCTCAGGGAAAGCGAAACCCAACACCCAACACCTAAATCCGTCTGAATCTTTTTGTTGGGTTTCCTTGGGTGTATTGTTGGGTTTCCTTACGTCAACCCAACCTACTTTAGTTTCCTTGGGTTTATGGTTGGGTTTCGTGCCTCAACCCAACCTACAGTTTCGTAGGTTGGGTTGAGCGAATAAATATGTTAAAGAAAACCTCTCAATTCTCAGGAAAAGCGAAACCCAACACCCAACACCTAAATCCGTCTGAATCTTTTTGTTGGGTTTACTT